>JACQOM010000165.1 GCA_016202525.1 Chloroflexota bacterium
GGAGGGCGAAGCCCCCCTCTCTTATCTACACTTTCCCTTCCCTTATAAGGGAAGGGGGTAGGGGATAGGTCAAACCATCTCAGGAGGTAAGCTCTTGGCTGAAATTTTGGCCTGCAACCGGATAATTAGAAGGAATCAAATCGCGGATTCGGCGCTGTTTATCCGGCTATCCAGATGGCGTAGTAATATACTATAACGCCGGCAAATATAAGGCTATCGATTCGGTCGAGAATACCGCCGTGTCCCGGCATTAATCTGCCGGAGTCTTTGGCTCCCATATTGCGTTTGAGTAAAGACTCCACCAGGTCGCCCAGTTGACTGAAAACACTGACCAGTATACCTAGCAGTATTGCCTGTCTCCAGTTCAGTCCGAGGCTTAAAGGCGTCGGTAAAATAAAGAGAAGGCTGATGATGATGGCGCCGGTAACTCCACCGACGACCCCTTCCCAGGTCTTGCTGGGACTGATGCGGGGAGCAAGCTTATGTTTACCCCAGGTACGGCCGGTAAAGAAAGCTATCGTATCATAAGCAAAGGTAGTAAATAGAGCGAAGAACACCCAGTTTCTGCCGTTATCTATGTATCTCAAAGCCACCAAGTAGCTTAACAGCCAGCCGATGTATAGAATTCCGGCCATTGTCCACGCCCAGTCGGCAAAAGCCTGCTCCTTATGTGCTCGAAAGAGAAGCCAGATTAAAGGTATCAGTATTCCCGAGGTTAAAAAAAGGTCCGTCGACAGGAAAAGAAAAGGTGGGGGGCGGATAATGAAGAGCAGAGTCCAAACTAGCCCAAAGTAGGTGAGCGGGGTTACTTTAGAAGAGGCGGCCAGACGGTAAAATTCAAAAGCGGCCAGTAATCCGCAGATGGCTACTAATACGGTAAACCAGGGTAATGGTTTATCAAACCAGACGGCAATGATAGTCAGAGGAAGAGCCCATAGTGCTGTTATCGCCCTTTTTTTAAGCATATTATTGGCTTGGGTAATTATAGTCCGCCGAAGCGCCTTCGCCTCTGGCTAAAGGAGAGGAGCGCCTTATCTATGTCCTTCTTACTAAAATCGGGCCACAGGACTTTAGTGAACTGGTATTCACTATAAGCGGTCTGCCAGATAAGAAAATTGCTAAGGCGTAGTTCATCGCCGGTACGAATTAACAGGTCGACATATGGTAGACCAGCAGTGTACAGATAATTGCTGAATAACGCTTCATCGATATTTTGGGGGGGAACACCGTCGGCGATGAGACGGCGTACGGCATCCAAAATTTCAGCGCGTCCCCCGTAGTTGAAGGCCAGGTTAAATGTCATCCCGGTATTATTTTTGGTGGCTGCTACCGCTTTGTTTATGGCTGACTTTAGATCCGGCGGCAGTTCGTTGAGTCGCCCGAGGTGCCTTAGTTTAATACCGTTCTCATTAAGCTCAGGGGTGCATTTAGATATGAAATCTGCCAGAATCTGAAAGAGACCGTTGACTTCTTCTTCGGGGCGGCTCCAATTTTCCGTGGAGAAACCGTAGAGCGTTACATATTTTATCGGGTATTCGTTGAGATAGTTAATCATGCGGTGGGTGTTTTCAGCTCCGGCGCGGTGACCACTAAGTCTGGGCAATCCCTGCCGTTCTGCCCACCTGCCATTACCATCCGGGACAATAGCAATGTGAGTAGGCAGAATGGTAAATTTTTGGGTGGTGGATGCCATAGCCGTCATCTTAGTACCCTAAACAGGCTAGACCTGCCGGAGCTCGGCTTCTTTATTCTGTCCCACCTTGTCGGTTTCAGCAATAAAGCTGTCGGTAAGTTTTTGCAACTGGTCTAAGGCGCGTTTATATTCGTCCTGTGATAGGTCCTTGTTTTTCTCTAACTCTTTTTGCTCTTCGATAGCTTCACGCCTCAGATTGCGTATGGCTATCCTTCTCTCTTCCACTCTCTTGTGTACTATCTTAATCATCTCCTGGCGGCGCTCTTCGGAGAGCGGCGGGATATTTATTCGGATTACATTGCCATCATTGACCGGATTTAGTCCCAGGTCGGATGTCAGGATAGACTTCTCGATATTACGGATGGTGCTTTTATCCCAGGGCTGAATAACCAGGAGCCGCGCTTCAGGGGCCGAGATACTGGCAACTTGATTAAGCGGAAGCAAAGTATCGGCATATTCTACTTTGATATGCTCGATTAGAGTGGGAGTAGCCCGCCCGGTACGGATGGTGGCTAATTCTTTCTTCAAACCGGCCACCGCCTTCTGCATCTTTTCTTCAGTATCCAGTAGCGTAGGACTAGTCATCATCTTCCTCGGTAGATATCAGTGTGCCGATGGATTCACCGGTGACAGCTCTCTCGATACTGCGCGGAGTCCGGAGGTCGAAAACAATGATTGGCAGCTTGTTTTCCAGGCATAATGACAGGGCAGTGGCATCCATTACTCCCAGGCGCATATTTAAAGCCTCAAAATGGCTCAGACGGGTGAATTTCTTGGCTTTCGGGTCTTTACGGGGGTCGGCGCTATAGACGCCATCGACGTTATTCTTGGTCATCAGGACGACTTCCGCTTCAATCTCTACCGCTCGCAGGGCGGCGGCGGTGTCAGTGGTCATATAGGGATTACCGGTGCCGCTGGCGAAGATAACCACTCTTCCCTTTTCCAGATGGCGTATAGCCCGGCGTCTGATATAAGGCTCGGCTACCTGGTGAATCTCAATAGCCGATAAAGCCCGGGTAATCATTCCATGTCTTTCCAGCACGTCCTGCAGGGCCAGGGTATTGATTACTGTGGCCAGCATCCCGGCATAGTCAGCGGTGACTCTATCGAAGCCATCCTCGGCGGCCTTGCTACCAC
>JACQOM010000189.1 GCA_016202525.1 Chloroflexota bacterium
GAAGCCGCTCTGAAATACATACTCTTGAGTGCCATGGTCTCGGCCGTCTTGCTCTTTGGTATGGCATTGATTTTCGGTGTCACCGGCAAGACTCAGCTTGGTGAAATTGCTCAGGCGATTCAAGCAATGTCTCCGTCAACCATACAGGGCAATCCAGCCCTTATCCTGGGCATCGTCTTACTGATTGCCGGTTTTGGCTTTAAGATTGCCGCCGTCCCCTTCCATATGTGGATACCCGATGTCTATGAAGGAGCGCCGACGCCGATAACCGCCTATCTTTCTGTGGGGAGCAAAGCCGCCGGTTTTGCCGTTATTCTGCGTGTCTTTTCCTCCGCCTTCGGGCAAGAGTGGTTGAGCTTGAACTGGGGTCTAATCTTCGCCGTGCTGGCGGCAATCGGCATGACGCTGGGCAACGTGGCCGCTTTGCCTCAGACCAATATTAAACGCATGCTGGGGTATTCCAGCATCGCCCAGGCGGGCTACCTTATGGTGGGTCTGGCGGCGATTGGCATTTCGACAACGGCTGATGCGATGGGGCGGAGCGGTATTCTATTTTTCCTGGTCAGCTACGCTGTGGCCAACCTCGGAGCCTTTACCGCCATTATCGCCATTTCCAACAAGGTTAATAGCGACCTCATCCAGGATTTTTCAGGGATGGCTAAGCGGGCACCGGGGCTGGCTTTAGCCCTGACTTTGTGCCTTATTTCACTCATAGGTATGCCGCCGGCGGCTGGATTTATCGCCAAGTTTTATGTCTTCAGCGCTGGCGTGCGCTCCGGATTACTCTGGCTGGTTGTTATTGCCGTGCTGAACAGCGTTATCTCTGCTTACTACTATCTGCGGGTGGTCAAAGTGATGTGGTTCGGCGAGCCAACCTCTCTGGAAAAGGTCTACTCCTCCGGGGCGCTGCGATTCGCTTTATTGGTGGCAAGTTTCGGCGTTCTGTTTTTGGGCATCGCCCCCGGTCTCATCATGAGAATGGCCGAAGCGGCCGCTAAACTTTTTGCCTTCTTGCCCTAGCCCAACTCAGCGAGTTTACGTTGTGGTTGACGGGCAGTTCTTGGTAACATTTTTTGGTGGGCGGTACTTGACGATAGGCGGAACCAAGACATTTGAGCTAGCTTTTAGCTTATGATTGCAGGGTTGGTTCGAATCCCCGGGCTGGATGCAGTAAATGAGATAACACCGTGGTCTCTTGCGCAAGAGACCACGGTTCATGACAAGAACGCTCTTCTGTTATCCGTCGAGACTACGGCACTACCTGAAACTGTCCCATCATGGCATGGTCCTCATGCTCTAGGATGTGGCAGTGATAAACATAGGTACCGGTAAAGTCTAGGAACTGTACCTTCACGCTGACCGAATCCCATGATTCCACAGGCACGGTGTCCTTCCAGCCCACGTCGCCGGGGAGCAGTCCCCCGTCCCTGGCAACCACCTGGAACTGCACGTCATGAAGGTGCAAGGGATGCATCATTCTCGAGCGATTCTTGAAGCGCCAGAGCTCGGTGCTACCCAGTTTCGGGAAGGCGTCAATGCGTGCCGGGTCGAATGGCTTGCCGTTCAGCACCCAGAGGTCCAAGCCTCTATCGAAATCCAATTCAATGTCCCTCGTTTTCGTCGCCGCCGGCAGGCTGGGTAGGGGGCGGAGAGTCGCTGGTAGCGAGCTGGTATCCGACTCCGTCCGGTCAACGTCGAAGCGCATGACGTCGGCGGTGTCACCGGAGCCTTTGTTGTTCTTGAGCACTATTTTGGTGCCAACCGGAAAGGGCTTGAAATCTATGACGACATCGATTCGCTCTCCGGGCGCGATGGGAATGGTCGACCGGGTGATGGGCGCAGGGCGTAGGCCGCCATCAGTGCCAATTTGCTTGAACACTGCCCCGGAGCTCAGGGCAAGCTCGTAGTCGCGGGCGTTGGAACCGTTCAGCAGACGAAAGCAGTATTTCCGGTTCGCTACCTTAAAAAAGGGCTGGATAGCGGCGTTGACCAGGAGCTTGTCGCCCAGAAAACCATTCTTCAAAACATCACCGGTGATTTCAGGATAGAACAGGGAACCATCGGCATTAAATTGCTTGTCCTGGATGGCGAGACCAACATCGTAGGCACCGCTGGGCAAATTGAGGCCGGCTTCGAAATCATCCGTCAGGATGTAGAACCCGGCCAGTCCCTTGTAAACATTCTGTGGCGTCCGACCATCAGCATGCTCATGATACCACAAGGGCGCCGCAATCTGATTGTTCGGGTAAATATAGTCCCGGTACGCTCCCGGGGCGATTGTGGCCGTAGGATGGCCGTCAGAGTCAGGTGGTGTGTGCCCGCCATGCAGATGAACACTGGACGGTTCGGGGAGATTATTGGTCTGACGGATGACTACCCTCCGGCCGCTTCTAGCCACGATGGTAGGCCCTGGGTAGAGACCGTTATAGCCCCAGATAGTGGTCCATAGTCCGGGGATAATCTGCATCTGGGCCGGTCGCATGGTAATCTGGTAGTAATCAGTGGTGGCGTCAGTCGAACTCGGTACCAGGACAGGAGGTATGGGAAGGGGCACTGCGAAGGGCGTCGTGGGAGGACTGGAGCCCCCGGAGCCACCACCATGGTCCCCATGCGCCAGAACGCGATCCGGTATCAGAAGCCGACCTAATGGAACAGTAGCTGCCGCGGAGAGACCGAGTTTGAGTAATTCACGCCTTGTAAGCATCAAACGCCTCCTTTTGCTTTTCCACTCACCATGAAACTTGCTAAACTAAATCTTATTGTAAGTTGGCTATATATGATTGCACAATACGTAAACCTACGTATTCTTGAATTTGAAGACCCACTTTCTTGCAGTAACAGGAACCATTGTTATTCGTGAACAAGGAGTAATCAATGCCCCTGAAAACATAGCCGCAATGGAAAAAACTCACCGATGCATGCTTTTCAGACACCACGGAAGGTTTTTGAAGGGATTCTGTCTAACGATGTAGGTTCTGAAAATGTGGAGTATTGATAGAGGAAGCCTCTTAAGTTTTCAATGAGTCGTAGCTTTATTGTTGCGCAAAGCGTAAACACTTGTTGTACAAAAAGTTCACAAAATGGAAACTGGGCGGTAGTGGGCTCGAACCACTGACCTCTGCGATGTCAACGCAGTGCTCTAACCAACTGAGCTAACCGCCCC
>JACQOM010000164.1 GCA_016202525.1 Chloroflexota bacterium
CTGCCGGTGATTTTCACACCGGATGGAGTAGCCAGTGCCTTAATAATGCCTTTTATGGCCGCTTTCAATGGCCGGACCGTCCTGGAAGGGGCTTCACCGGTAGGCAATAAGCTTAACCAGCCAGTCTTCGATGCAAGATTCAGCCTGTGGGACGATGCTACCCTGGACTACCGCCCGGCCAGCTATCCCTGTGATGACGAGGGAATACCCGGCCAGCGTACGCCACTGGTGAAACAGGGAGTGGTCGCCAGTTTCCTCTACGACCTGCAGACCGCCGCTCTGGCTAACACACGCAGCACCGGCAACGGCCAGCGCAGCCGGGGCGGGCTACCGTCGCCTTCACCCAGCGCATTTGTCATCGACCCGGGCAATACCACCTTTGCCGAGATGGTAAGCGATATCAAAGAAGGGTTAGTCATCGAGCAGCTTATGGGCGCCACTCAGGGTAATGTCCTGGGAGGCGATTTCAGCGGCAATGTCCTTTTAGGTTATAAGGTAGAGAATGGTAAAATAGTAGGTAGGGTTAAAGATACTATGGTTTCCGGGAACATTTACCAGCTTTTCAAACAGATTGCGGCTATAGGCAACGAATCTAAATGGGCAGACGGTTTTCTTAATACCCCACCCCTCTATTTCTCCAGTGTATCCGTAGCGACGAAATGATAAAACGACCCAGGGAAAAATAGGTACATAGTGAAATGAACGATTTAGTCAAATTCTCTGCCCATCCCAAACTCAACTCGCCGAACCTGGTGGCGGCCTGGCCTGGCGTTGGCAACGTATCGATGATAATTGCCGGCTACCTGAAAGGAAAGCTGGAATTCAAAGAACTGGGGGAAATCGAGCCTTCTCACTTCTTCGACCCCATCGGGGTGGTGGTCAAAAACAATGTGGTTGAATCGCCTCAATTCCCGCAGAGCAAGTTTTATTACCGCAAGAACAAGAAGAGGAAAGACGATACAATATTGTTCATCGGTGACGACCAGCCGGCTACCAAGGGCTATGAACTGGCTAACTGTGTTCTCGATACGGCATTAGGCCTCGGGGTCAAGAGAATCTATACCTGCGCCGCGGCTCTAACTCGCATCCACCATACCGAACAGCCTCAGGTCTGGGGAGTAGCCAGCAACGAGCGGTTGACCGATGAGCTGAGAAAGTATGATTTAGCCCAGAGAGGCAATCTTCAGATTGCCGGGCTGAACGGATTGCTGCTGGGCGTGGCTAAAGAGAGAAGCGTCCAGAGTATTTGCCTGCTGGGCGAGGTGCCCATGTACGCTACCCGGATACAGAACCCGATGGCGGCGCTGGCGATTCTTGACGTTCTGGCTAAAATGCTGGATATTGAAATCGATACCCTTGAGCTATCACAGCTTGCCGATGAGACCAAAATAAGGATGAAACAGATAGCCGCCGAAGCTATGGGGGATTATATCGATTTCTTTACCGAGCCTATCTGGGAACAACAGCCAAACGAGGACGGCGAGGACGAGGAAGACGAGGAAGAGGAGTAAGACCGGAGACTGCTATGCCGTCACTCATTGAAAAGACTATCGCCGAACTAGCTAACCACAACCAGCCGATACTCAATTCAGGACTGGCCGAGCTATCCAATCTGACCTCAGCCGAACTGGAAATATTCAAACGCTACTGGCCCGCAATCGAGGTAAAACGGCGGCGCCAGATTGTCTATCGGCTGGTTGACCTCGCTGAGGACAACCTAGAGCTAAACTTCGACTGTGTTCTGAAATATTGTCTGAAAGACACCGACGATGAAGTGCGGACCAAGGCAATTGAAGGTCTGTGGGAAAATGAGGAGCCGTCCCTGATTAGTCCCTTAATTAATCTGCTGGAGCAAGGAACCTCAGAGAAAGTCCGAGTGGCAGCAACGATGGCGCTGGGCAAATTCGCCCTGCTCGCCGAGCATAAAAAACTACGCGAATCTTATTTATCGCAGATAAAGGATACCTTGCTGGCTGTGTTTAACCAGCCGGATAATTCAATAGAACTCAGACGCCGTGCTCTGGAGGCAGTCGCTCCGCTGAGCCTTCCCGAAGTGAAGACAGCCATCATGGAAGCCTACCAAAGCCCTGAGCACCGTCTTAAAGTCAGCGCTATTTACTCTATGGGAAAGAACTGTAGCCCTGACTGGCTGCAGATACTGATAAAAGAGTTAGCCAGCGATAACGCCGAAGTGTGTTATGAAGCTGTTGGAGCCTGTGGCGAGCTGGGGGAAGAAGATGCTGTACCCCGTCTCATCAACCTGGTGAATAGCCCCGATGTCGATATCCAGATGGCGGCCATCCAGGCACTGGGCAAGATAGGTGGTACGAGGGCTAAAGAATGCCTTGAGGTCTGTAGCAATGACACCAGTGAAGCTATCCGCCAGACAGCCGAGCAAGCGCTGATTGAACTGGAGGCACTGGCCGGAGACAATATCCCGCATCTATTCGACCCTGAAGCTCTTGACAGAAAATATGATTATCGGTAACAAGATTATACTCCGTGAAAAAAGGTTAGCTGACGCCCGAGACGACTACACCTGGGAAGCCGACCACGAACTGGCACACCTGGATGCGGCTCCACCAATCATAATGCCTTTCCCCCAGTATTTATCGGATTATGCTGATGAGCTGAACCATTTCCTGAAAACCAGCCGCCAGTTCGCCGTAGATACCATTGATGGCAAGCATATCGGCAACTGTTCCTACTATAACATCAGTGAAAGCAAAGGCGAAGCCGAGCTGGGTATTATGATTGGCGACCGAGACTACTGGGACAAGGGCTACGGGTCTGATACCGTAACCACTCTGGTCGATTACATTTTCCGCCAGACCAAACTTTCCCGAATCTACTTGAA
>JACQOM010000177.1 GCA_016202525.1 Chloroflexota bacterium
AAATCCCTCTCAATCTCCCCTTCGGCAGGCTCCTTCGACCCCGCTCAGGACAGGTCAGGACAGGCTTTACGAAAGGGAGAGGCATCCCCCTTTGAAAAGGCACTAATATAGTTGACTCAGTAAAGGGGGATAGGGTATGATTGATGCTAGCATTTCAATAGATAAAATTCAACAATTAGAGCAAAATCCAGATGACCGTATTCCAGATAAACGATTCTATCTCTGGAGTATAATAGAACTAATGGATAGATTTTACGCGCCGACATTCGCTCTTACGATGGCAACACTGACGCAAATAAGGGACTCGGTTTTATTTGAACTTAGTCATGGGAACGAAGCAAACCATACGTGGGTTACAGAGAAATTCCAAGAGGTTAAGAGAGGATTAGAAGGTATTCATTTCTCACGCGTCTTAATAGGACAAATTAGTAGGGTGGAAGAAGTTATTTCAAAGCCAGGTTGTAGCGGTATTGAAATGAGCACTCTATTAGTAGAACTGTCGAATAACATTATTATGGAACTTACTGCGTCTTGTTTTTTGCGAATACCAGAGAATCGGCACGCATACTACGTCCAAACTACTCCACCATTCGGCACTGAAGTGGCCGATGCCTTCCCACTTGCTAACAATGATATTTCCTCTGCTGGTCGTTGTCTGGCATTAGACGAATGGACGGCTTGTGTGTTCCACCTAATGCGTGTCTTGGAAATCGGCCTCCGCGACTTAGCTAAGCGTGTGGGGTTGGATAATAGTGCGATGGAATTGGAGAATTGGAAAACTGTAATAGACCAAATTGAAAAAAGAATCCGCGAGTTAGACCAAGCACCTAAAAGTATCACAAAATCAGAGGTTTTACAGTTCTACTCTGAGGCGGCTACCTGTTTCCGGTCATTCAAAGATGCATGGAGAAATCACGTCTCTCATTCTCGTGCGAATTATTCTGAACGTGATGCTATTACTGTTTACAACAGTGTGGATTCGTTCATGCAGATGTTGGCGAAGCACACTATATAGAGCCTATGATGAAGTCTTACTCTTGTCACCAGCTTCTTTTTTCCTTTTTGGCGTTGTCACAACCTTTTTTGCCAACTGCTCAAACCGCCCGAAGGGAGTTTTACCCTTCGGGATGGTCTTGTCCTTTGGTTCTCTTTTCACTTCGTTTCCCTCTCTTACGCTTGCGTCGTACCTCCGATAAGTTCATTGTAGGTCAAACGCTTGCCAGTAATGCCACTAACTACGCCCTGAAAGCGGTCAGCATCATCAGTCTTATGAGTATTGAAGCGGAAAGTTTCCTCGTCAAGATAGCGGAACAAATGAGCGGGTTCGATGTTGACGTAAGTTCCCCTGATGGCTCGCTTCAAGAGACTCCAAAAGTTCTCAATGCCGTTAGTATGAACCTGGCCTCTAACATAGGCTACAGCGTGGTCTATGGCTTCATGGACATACTCTTTGTCCAAGTCATTGTAGGAATACAGGGCATCGGTAAGAAGATTGCTACCCTCTTTCACAGATTGCCGGACGGCATTGGGGATAGTCTTGCGACTGGTATCAGCGATTATCTTGGTTTTGACTTTGCCACGACCACGCTCCAAGAGTCCCATGACAATGACCTTACCAACGCCACCACGACCTTTAACGATTGCTTCTCTTTTTGCCTTGTGCATGTTGACAGACTTACCGCCTATATAGGTTTCATCTGCTTCTACAGTGCCCGACAACTTGCCATTATCGCCATCGCCCATAGCCAAGCGGATTCTATGGAGCATAAACCAAGCCGTCTTTTGGGTAACACCGAGACTACGAGCGATTTCGTAGGAACTGATGCCGTTCTTGGCATTGGCAATCATCCAGATAGCGGCGAGCCATTTATCCAGACCGATAGGGCTATCCTCGAAGATTGTGCCTACCTTGACCGAGAACTGACGCTTAGAATGTTGGGCTTTACACTCCCAGATATGACGGGTAGCGATGAACCTGACATCTTTGCTACCACAAGTAGGACAAGTCACGCCGTTAGTCCAGCGCAACTTAACCACGAAGTCCAGACAGACATCGGGGTCAGAGAAGTATTTGATTGCTTCAATCAGAGTTTTTGGTTCTTTCATGGTATTTATCCTCCACTCAAGAACCAGTATAGCACAC
The DNA here is from genome assembly GCA_016202525.1 of Chloroflexota bacterium. The sequence continues at coordinate 2,144 of JACQOM010000177.1, forward strand.
TCGATTTACTGTGTCAAGTATATTGTTGCCTTTGAAAAGGGGGACACAGGAGGATTTCCCAAAGTGTTTCGTCACTGCGAGGAGCACATTCGCTTCGCTCAGTGTAAACTCCGCGACGTGGCAATCTCAAAGATTTATTCACTCTGACGATAATCGGAACGAGTACGAATTCAGGCTGTTCGAGAATTGCCATTCCGTGCTTGACACGGAATCCAGAGGTGAGGTGGTCTGACTGGATTCCGGCTGGAGTTTACCCCGTACTACGATACGGGGCCGGAATGGTATTTTCATAACAATGACAGTTGAGCGTTAAGCCTGAAGCCGGTCGAGCTGCTGTTTTAGTCGGGCAAGCTTATCCTTGATTAGAGCCAGCTTATCCCGCTCTTTAGTCACCACCGCTGCCGGCGCCCTGCTCAGAAACACGTTATCACCAAGTCTGGCTTCAAGACGGACCGCTTCAGCCTGGTTCCCGGCTAACTCCTTCTCCAAGCGCTGCTTTTCCGCCGCCAGGTCGACCATGCTGGACATCGGGATGACTACCTCCGTCTCCTTGAGCACCAGTACCAGGACATTCTCACCCGGCGGGCCCTCCTTCTTCGTAGTGCGGAAGACAAGCGGTTTTACCCGTGCCAGGGTCTCGACAGCCTGAGAATAAGGG
>JACQOM010000174.1 GCA_016202525.1 Chloroflexota bacterium
AACCAGAGGACCAGGGTAGCCGTCAGGCGGGGTTCGTCCCAGGTCCACCATACTCCCCAGACAGGCTTTGCCCAGATAGAGCCGACGATAAGAGTCAGGGTGGTGAAGACAATGCCTATCTCAGCCGAGCAGTAAGCAAGGGTGTCCCACTTGCTTGTCCTTTTTACCAGATAGAAGATGCTGCCGATAAAAACAATGGAAAAAGCCAGTAGAGCCAGCCATCCCACCGGCACCATGAGGTAGAAGATTCTCTGGATAATACCCATTTCTTTCTCGGTGGGGACATAGATGAAGACAAGGTACAGGCTGGCCATCATTAGTATGAGGCTTATCCATAGCAGGATTTTTCTTTTCATATTCACAGCTCCTTCGCTATTCTTCAATGATGAAGGCGAATATCAAAAATGATACTACTAGGAAGATTATATCAAAAGTCCCGATTATCTGTAGCCAGGGAGATAATTTACTCCAGGGTTCACCGGCCAGCGCCAGTTTGGAAGCTTGAACGGCGCCGATGATTACCGGGACAGTGATGGGAAAGAAAAGAATGGGCAGTACCATCTCCCGTGCCTTGGTGTTGACGGCTAGAGCTGAAAATAGGGTGCCGACAGCGACAAATCCTATGGTAGTAGCCACGGTGATGATAATAATCTGAGGTGATAAGACTGCCAGATTGAAGAGGAAAGCAAAACCGGGCAGGGCTATCGCTTCAATAACCAGCATGAAAAGCAAGCTGGCGAGCATCTTGCCAACATAGATAACCTCCCGGCTTACCGGACACATCATGAGGCCATCGAGGCAAGACTGCTCCTTCTCCATAATAAAGGAACGGTTCAGGCTTAACACCCCGGCGAAGGCAAAGGTTACCCATAGTATCCCCGGGGCGACCAGCTCTATCATCTGTTGGTTGGCGCTAAAGGCAAAATTGAAGATTACTAACACCAGAAGAGTAAAAACGAGTACGGAGAAGATAATCTCTCTGGTCCTTATCTACGAGAGGGCATCCTTCCAGGCAATGGTCAGGACTTTACTCCAGAAGTTCATGTTTTATTGCTCGTGTAGTACTGATAGGCTTCCTTTAGCTCGGCCAGGGTCAGGCCCAGTTTTGGCTTATCATAGGTAATCTTGCCCTGGGCTAGAATCAACAGCCGCTCGCCCACTTCCAGCCCGCGTTCCAGATTATGGGTGGTCAGGAGAATAGTGCGCTTTTCTTTGCCTTCTGACTTTAGTGCTTCCCAGAGCATAGTTGTTGCTTGCTGGTCTAAGCCCGTTTCTGGCTCATCTAGGAGCATAATGCTTGGCTTATGGATTAGAGAACGGGCGATGGAGAGTCTCTGCTGCATACCGCGGGAAAAAGTGCCGACGCGGTCATGCAAGCGGGATGTCATTCCTACCATGGCAACTATCTCTTGAATCCGCTGCCTGAGTGCGGGGACGTTGTACATGCGGCTATAGAATTCCAGGTTTTCGTAGGCGGTGAGGTTGCTATAAAGGAAAGTCTGATGACTGACGACACCCAGCCGGCACCGAATCTCCTCGGCATTGTCCTTCAGGTTCAGTCCATCGATTTTGACACTGCCTGAAGTGGGCCTCATGATAGTGGACAGTACTTTGATTAGGGTGGTCTTGCCGGCGCCGTTGGGGCCGAAGATGACAATAGCTTCTCCAGGTTTTACCGTGAGGTCTGTACCGGTTAGGGCTAGTTGGTGACCGAAGGACTTGGTGAGTCCTTGCACCTCGATTGCCCATGTTGGGAGAGAGGACAGCGTTCTGCCATTATTTGCTACCACGGTTCTTTTCTGGTCTCTGCATTAGGCTGACTAATTGCGATTTCTTTTCGGCTCGCAGTTTGCGGTAGGAATCTTCGGGAATTTGGCCGCCCTCAAAATCATCGTCTAGCTGCGCCAGCTCAACGAGTAATCTCTGCTGGTTTAGTTCGCCGTTGTCTCGAGACAGTACAGGTTGAAGCCGTCTTCTTCTTACTAACAGGACAGAACTGACACTAAGTCCTACAATGGTCAGGATTATCCACAGAATAGGTCCCCGGCTGGGCTTAGGCAAGCCGGAAATCTGGATATCTAGATTCTCTCCCGGTGCCAAATCAGTACCGGAGAAATTGCTGAAAATCGAGTTCTTAAAACTGAGAGGTTCTCCCTTGGTGAGCCGGTTACTGTTGACCTGAATGCCGTCTCCCTGTATCAGGAAATTGTACTGGCCCGTTGGGTAGTTAATCGGCCGGGAAAAGACATATTTCCCGGAGCTACTTTTCACGTTGTAGGAATAGCTTAACTCTTTGAATCCCGGATAGATTGGCATCGTATCGAAAAAGCCTTTCTCACTGGGTATGACACAGCATACCATCAGTTCCCCGCCGTATTCAGGGTCAGCAGCTGTTTTATCCGGCAGCAGGGGTAACTCCACTGTTCGTCGGGTGCCGCTAGCCGTTTTTTCTCCGCTGCCGATATAAGTCCGGTCAGACTGGTTGCTAAAGCGAAAGAACTCTACTACCTCAAGTTTGTCTTGCCCTGCATATATTATCATGTGGGTAGTGTCGAGTTTAATTGCCTCGACGCTCATCGTGGAATCGTAAACAGTGATTTCAAGCGATTTGGTTGTCTCACCCCCGGTAAAAGAAATCTTTTCGCTGTAGTAGTCTGCTTCCTGGTAGGAAGGAATCACCTGGTAACTGTAACCGGATGCGGTAGTTAAATTCGTAAAAATAAACTTGCCCTGGGCATCAGTTTTGCCAGGAGTTGAACCGGTTTCCGTATCATTTAGCGAAGTCTTCAGGGTGACTACTTGTTCGGCGACGCTACTGCCGCCTTTGGTCCCGTTAACTAGCTGACCTTCTATAACGCCGTTATCCGGCTCAGCAGCCAGGACGGGCGCCGGTAGGCTCAGTACTAATATTGCTACCAGGAGTACGAGAATATGTTTAATCAATTTTGTCTCCCTCTCTTCAGACTGGCACCGCATTTAGAGCAGAAGCGGTCGTCTTCTTCATATCTGGCCCCGCACTGGGTGCAAAAATGCCCCTTTTGCTGACGGAGCTTGAGGACTTCCCGTTCCACCTGCGCTTCGGTTGTAGTCCCCTGTTTTCTCTTCGGGCTAACTTGAGGACGGGGCTGAACTTTGCCTCGTCGTAACTTCTGCACGTGCTTTTCGATTTCATCTTCGGCTTCAGTACCTGTCGTTGTAGCATCGAGCTCGCTGAGGATAGCAAGGGCTTTAGTCTTATATTTTTCCTCCAGGTCACGATAGTCTTCCTCGGTCAGGATGCCCGAGTGATAATCAAATTCCAGTTCCTTGAGCATAGAATAAGCGGTATCCCGCCTGGAGCGTAATTCGCGTAACTCTTTATCCTCGACCAAAGCCACGGGGTGAGTTCTTTGCCGGAAAAACGGTTAGACGACGATGGCAAAAGTTTCCATCGTCAATACTACTGCAAAAAAAGCTGTCACCGTAAGCTTCACCCGCTAAACTCT
>JACQOM010000175.1 GCA_016202525.1 Chloroflexota bacterium
ACCGAGTGGCAGAGCCGGCATCAGCAACTATCGGCCGACCTGGAACAACTCAAGACTCTGCTGTCCAATCTCAGGCAGAAGCGGGAATTGCTGGCACCCGATATCGATGCCAAATTGCTCGAGGTCTATAGCGGGCTTAGAAAACAGAAAGGGATAGCCGTTGCCAGGGTAGAGCAGGGGATATGCCGCGCTTGCCGGATATCATTGTCGGTGAGTGAGCTGCAACAGGTAAGAAGCGGCAAGCCGGTAAGGTGCAGTAGCTGTGGACGTATCCTTTTCCTGGCTTGAGAAAGGGTACTATTCGGTTTTAAATCTCCGAGATTGCCACCCTTCGACTTCCTTCGACAAGCTCAGGATGAGCGGAATGGTCTCGCAATGACAGGGGAAGCAACGCAACGGCAATCTGAAGCAACCAAATGCAAACAGAACCGGAAAAAGAGAAACTTGAAAGTAGAAAGAGCGATAATATTTACCGATGGCGCCTCCCGAGGGAATCCCGGGCCGGCGGCTATCGGGGTCCTCATAAGAGATGAGCAGGGCAGGCTGATGGCTACGGTTTCTCAGGCCATCGGCACGGCAACTAATAACCAGGCGGAATACCGGGCAATGATTGCCGCTCTGGAAAAAGCCATCGGACTGGGTGTGCGCCAGGTCGAGGTATATTCCGACTCAGAGCTACTGGTCAAACAAATCAACGGGCAATACCGCGTGAAGAATGAGTCCCTGAAGTCTCTCTATCAGCGGGTAAAACTGTTGCAGGGTCAGCTTGATGCTTTTACTCTCAAGTACGTGCCGCGCGAGCAAAACCGGGAAGCCGATAGACTGGCCAATAACGCCCTAGCATGAAGCTGATAAGTTTTGCCAGCAATGTCATGCCGTGACCCGGTATTATTCTTTAATCAGTGTCGCAATGCCCAGCATGGCGATGAAAGCGAGCGCAGCCCCGAAATAGAAGGGGGCCGACGGGTTGATGGCATCCCACATCCAGCCGGCAATTACGCTGGCCGGTAGAAGCGCGAAGCTGACCACGCCCTGGTATAGTCCGTAGGCAGTGCCCCTCTTTTCTGCGGGTATGAGGTCGGCGATAAATGCCCGGCCGACCCCCTCGAATGCTCCATAGTATAAGCCGTAGCCGGCAAAAAGCAGCCATGTTTGCCAGATGTTTGAGGCCAGGGCGAACCCCAGATAGATGAGAGCATAAATAGACCAGCCCATGATTATAACCCGCCGGCGTCCTATCTTGTCCGAAAGTATCCCCATCGGCAGTGCACTCACGGTATAGGTGATATTAAACAGCACCAGCATCAGTATTACCTGTACCAGAGGGACATCAAGGTGCTGTGCCCTGAGGATAACGAAGAAATCACTGGAGTTGCCCAGCATAAAGATGGCGGTAATCGCCAGGAATATCTTGAAACGAATGTCGAACTTGACCTTCGGCACTGGCACCGGCTGCCCCGTTTGCTGGCTAACACTGGCTGCGCGTCTTTTCTCCCTTTCGCGGACAAAGAGAATCAGTACCAGTACGGCGAGCACGGCCGGGATAATACTGCCCAAAACCAGCTTCTGGTATGTCTTCAAGGTCAGGTCTATGGCGCGTCCCTCTGTGGCATAAATGATAACAGCGGCAATGCCCAGGCCCACTACGGAGCCGGCGGTGTCCATTGCCTGACGTAAGCCGAAGCCCCGCCCTCTTTCATCCTTAGAGAGAGAATCGGCCAGTAAAGAGTCCCTTGGCGCTGAGCGGATACCCTTGCCGACTCTATCGGTCATCCTGATAGCGGTCACCGCCCCCCAGCTTGTGGCTATGTACATAAATGGCTTGGCAATAGTGGCCAGGCTATAGCCGCACACGGTCAACAGCTTGGGACGGTTTATCTTGTCGCTGAGACGGCCGCTGAATATTTTAAGGACCGCCTCGGTGCTATCGGACAACCCGCCGACCAGACCGATAATCGCTGTTGTTGTTCCCAGCACATTGGCGAGAAAGAGGGGTAAAATGGTGAACATCATCTCGCTGCTGACATCGGTCAGCAGGCTGGTGAGACCGAGAAAGAATACGTTAGGGTGAAGACCCCAGATTTTCTTTTGCCTGGCATCGGTTTTTGTCGCTTCTGTCATTTACTTCTCCTCGATTACTTCGGTAACCAGCTCGCGGATTTTACTGCGGGACTCAGCGAGGGCAGTCTTGCCCTTTTTGGTAATAGTGTAATAGTTGCGCGCCCGGCCGGCGACTACCCTGGGTTGGCGAGTCAGGTAGCCCTCTGTTTCCAGGCGTTGCAGCGTGGGATACAGCGTCCCCGGGCTGAGCTGGTAGCCGTGCCTTGCCAGTTCTTCACGTATCTCGACGCCGTAGATTGGCTCTTTGGAGGCGTGGTAGAGGATATGAATCTTGATAAATCCCGGAAAGAAGTCTTTCAGCATAGCAATTGGTGACATCATCGGATAATAATATCGCCTTACGATATAATGAATCGGTTATATTTGTCAAGAGTTTTATAAGGATTTACAGAATGTGAGTTAGTTCAGATAGGTCGGTGACATATTCCGGCTCAGATTGTTTCTTGTAGCGAGTTAACAACCCTATCCCCTTAATCCCCTTTCCCTATGAGGGAAAGGGGAGAGGGTTTTAAGAGGGGGGCTACGCCCCCCTCTTTTCTACTTGTTCCCCCTCTCCTGTCAGGAGAGGCTTCGCCGTAGCTCAGCCGAACGTGGGTAAGGGGGTGAGGTCACTCAAAGGTTTGCCGAATGAAAAAGTGTTACCATGCATATAAACCAATACAGACGGTTGACGATGGAACGACTACCAGATATAATAACCTTTGCGCCGAGGTAGCTCAGTAGGTAGAGCAGCGGACTGAAAATCCGCGTGTCCCCAGTCCGATTCTGGGCCTCGGCACCACCACAATCCGGCTGACAGAAGCAGGGAGACCAGTAACGAACCGAGTAGAGCTAGTGACCTTATCCCAGACTTAACCGATTCTTAGCTCTATTATTCGTGCGACTATAAACAGGATAATCCCGATTCTTAATAATACCCCACTCTGAAATGTCAGAAATCTTTTTGCTAAGGGCATAATCCCAACCAATAACCCCATTATCGTAATGCTTGCCGAAAAAGCGATTAAGAATGAAACTGCTAGAATAGTCGAATGACTGGTTGAACGACCAGCTAATAGCGTAGCAATAATCCAAGATACAACCCCAAGAACAAAACCAGCGATTATAGCAAATTGAGTTGGATTTATACTACGTAAACTCGTGATAAGTCGGTAAAATCGTATTACTATTGCCAGTATAATCATCCCTACTAGAAACCCTAAAATTAGGGCTACAGTTTCAAGTATACGTCCGTTGCCTATGTCTTTGGTGAAGGCTGAAAACTCAAGCATTAAGATTACAACCATAGTCAAGATGATAGCCCCTATTATCCACAGCCACCGCAATGAACCTCTGCGAGTAACTGTATCTTGTAGTTCTCCTAACAAATACTCATCTATTTTTTTGTATATTGACTTTGGTACAAGTATCTCCATCCCCGCTAGAATGCCCGCAAGCATATCGAAAAATATCTTTATTTGATTTGTCATTTTTCTACACTCCCTTGTAGTTGTCCTCTTGGCACAGATTCTAGTCCCTTATGTGGACTTACGTCAATTCAGATAGTCGGATATTGTTGTCTACGGCTTGTTTTAGCGTTCATTTTCGTGTAGAATTTATGCGTAACCTTAGCGGGCGGAAGTAGTTCAGCTGGCTAGAACGCCTCCTTGCCAAGGAGGAGGTCGCGAGTTCGAATCTCGTCTTCCGCTCCAGCCTTTTTATCCCATTTTCATGATGGATAACCAGTCGGTGACTTAACTGTAATCATAATTTGCCCCGAGTTGACTTCCCTGCTAGAATAGTGTCGTGAGATTACGTGCTCTGGAAGTCAATGAGCCGCTACCGGTACTCAAGGAACCCCATGCCCTGGTCATGTTACAACCCTGGATAGATGTGGGCAATGTGGGTACGCTGATGCTTACCTGGCTGGAAAAGTATTTCAAGGCTAAGGATTTGGCCAGGCTGGCCAGGCCGGGCGACTTCTTCGATTTCACTCGCTACCGCCCCACCTCTTATTACAGGGAGGGGCGCCGCCAGGTAGATGTGCCTAACAGCTTTATCACCTATGGCACTCAGGAAGCCGGCAATGATTTCCTCTTCTGTCATCTTCTGGAGCCTCATAACCACAGTGAGGTCTATGTCGACTCGCTGGTGCGTCTACTGAAGCAGTTTGGCGTCAAAAGATATTGCCTGCTCGGCAGCATGTATGATTATGTGCCTCACACCAAGCCATTGCTGGTGACCGGTGGAGCCTTCGGCAAAAGGGCGGAAGAGGAGCTGGCGAGGTTGGGCATCGAGTCGAGTACCTACCAGGGTCCTACCACCATTCTCACTTTAGTGCCGCAACGTTCCATAGAGATGGGGATGGAGACCATGAGCCTCCTGGTGCATTTGCCGCAGTATACTCAACTCGATGATGACTATATGGGAGCGATGCGGCTGATGAAGGTGCTTGGCTCGCTATATAACCTGCCGGAGGATGCGGAGTATGCCAGAAAGGCTGAGCAACAGATGGAGCAGATTAACCAGGCATTGGAGGGGAACCCGCAGTTGAAGGTTATCGTCGAGCAACTGGAGACCCATTATGAAGCGCGGGCGCAAAGGAAGAAGGAAGAGGAGAGACCCAAGTTGTCGCCTGAGATAGAGAAGTTCCTCATGGAAATGGACAAGCGTTTCCGCGAAGGCCCCGGCGGGACGCCGCCGGCCCGTTGACCGCATGCGGGCGGGCTAAGCATGTAGTGTCCTGTCAGGGCAATTGCTGAGCCTAATTACTCAGACACAGTAATGTACTAGAATTGGTGTTCGTCCAATGGATAAAATTGGCATAGAGATAGCTCGTCTCTGGGACAATGTTGACGATGATGGTTGGGTCTCGGCAAACGATGGAAGTTCCCAGGGCAAAATCCACACAGACTGGGAAGAAGGAAACCATCTCAAAAAAATGGGCAAGGCTCTCAGACACTTTCCCAGGAAGGTTCCAGACCAATATTCCCATGAGATTCGAGAAGAAGGCGAATTTCCCTATTTAGTGCTCCGTGCTCATGCAGACAATCTAGGGCATACACTCCTCGATGTAGCAATGAAAAGTACCAGGACGAACAAACTTCTCCGTCCGGGAGCTGATTACTCTAAAAAGGTAGACATCTTCGCGCCAGGCCGGCTTCACACCGACTTGGTCAAATCGCTGACCCGTGACGAGTTTGACGGAGAGCGCCTTGTTTCCTTCAAGGTTGAGCCTTCGGCAGTCCATCGACTTGGCGAGTTACTGTTGAGATTTTCAGAAAGACAACGCGATAGTGGTCTATTGAAATATCGAATACTGAGATGGTCACCGAACCCTGATGACGACACGTTAGTAGAATGGGAGCATCCCAAATTGGAGTGCCCCAAACGTCCTAAGATGGATCCCACACTAGCGGAATGGGAGCGCCTCAAAAAGAAGCACCCGACACCCGAAGAAAAAGCGATGAAAAAAGGTTGGACGTTTGGCCCGAACGATTGGTATGTGCCTTAGTGACCATTTCCGAAACTAAATGGAGTTAGGGGTTCACCCAGAAGGGGATAGGCTTTCGACTGAATTCTACCAGGGAATTTGGGATGTTCCCCTTTTGTCTTAAGGTAGAGTGGTCACCTATTTACTGACGTGAGGCTACAGTTTTTTCTTCTTATTGGAGATATAGTCCACCAGCAGGTATTGCCCCAGGGTATCTGCGTTGGTGAAGAATAGCCGTCCTTTGTTCAGACGGGCTATCTGGGTAGCAAAGGCACTGAGAAAACGGCTGCTCTCCAGCATGAAGGTATTTATCACGATGCCCTTTTGCGTGCAGTTCCTGACTTCTCTCAAGGTTAATTGAAGAGTACGGGGATTGTTGTGCAAAAGGATTTCTCCGCCTTCAAAGTGGGCGGTGGGTTCTCCATCGGTGACCAGTATTATCTGCTTGTTGTTGCACCTTTCTTTGGTCAGCAGTTTTCTAGCCACGAAGAGGCCGTGCTGCAGGTTGGTATAGGGGTCGAACTCGTCCCAGCTCATACAGGTCAGGTCCTCTTTCTTTATCTGCCGGGCATAGCTGGAGAAGCCGACGATATAGAGAGTATCTTTGGGATACTGGGTTCTGATGAGGCCATCAAGGGCAATGGCTACCCGCTTGGCGGCCTCGAAGTTACCCCGCATCGGCATGGAGACGCTTAAGTCCACCATCAGGACGGTGGCTGACATTGCTATCCCTTCCGTTTTGTGTATCTCGAAGTCCTCGGTGCTGAGCTTAATAGGCAGCTTGCCGGCTTCCCGGTAAAGAGAGTTCATAATCGTCTTCTGAAGGTGGATGTGGAACTCGTCGCCGAACTCATATTTTTTGGTCTCGTCTATTCTCTCTCCGCCACTACCCTTCATTTCCATATTATGCCGGCCGCCCCGGTCTTTGCGGAACTGGGCGAAGATATCTTCCAGGGCTTTCTGCCCGATTTTTCTCATGCCGCGGGGGGTCAGCTCATATTTGTTGCCTTTCAAGCAGATGTAGCCGGCTTCTTCCAGAATTTTGGCGATGCTGCGTAGCTTCTCCACGTCTTGCGCCGCCTCGTCTCCGAGTAGTTCTTCCAGTAGTTTCTCATCCACCTCGGCAAGGGAGAGGTTGTACTGGCATTCATTAAGCTGCATTTCCAGCTCGTCTATTTTCTGCAGCATTTCCATCAGTTCCGTGGCCTCGTTAGACTGGGCGGGGTTCCCCTGGGGAAAAGAGTGCTGATGCTCCACTTCGTCACCGGGGCAAATGGTTTCCAGGTTGTCTGCCAGCTCGGCCAGCTCTTCACCGGTACTTTTATCGAGAATCGACCGTAGCAGCTTTTCCAGCGATTCTTTATCCTGTGCTGACA
>JACQOM010000170.1 GCA_016202525.1 Chloroflexota bacterium
GCGGGTGTAACTCAGCGGTAGAGTGCTTGCTTCCCAAGCAAGACGTCGTGGGTTCGAATCCCATCACCCGCTCCAGGAATGGAGATGTGGAGCTTGCCTCACAGTAAGAAGGAGCACACCTGCTTGACATCGGTCGGTCAAACTTTGTAGACTAGAGGTGATAGTCGAAGAAAAAGGCCGATTAATAAATTCCGTTCGGTTTAAGTAAATACTATAGGGAAAGAAGACAATTTAAGTGGAGGACAATAGGAGGAACAATAGCATGGTAAGAAAAATCATCTGGCTGGTGATAAGCTGCTCAGTCGTTCTATCACTGGTGCTGGCAGCCTGTGCGCCGTCAACCCCGACAACACCCACGGCACCGACAACGCCTACAAAACCAACAACGCCCACGACACCAACAACACCAACAACACCGACAACGCCAACAAAACCCACAGCGGAAAAACCAAAGTATGGTGGAGTACTTACGCTCCTTGCCAGCGTTCCGGTGCAAGGCTATGCCCCGGTCCTATTCCACTCCTCGACCGCGGCCTACCTGAACCATCTGACTATGGAATCACTATGGACTGGAGACTATGCCAAGGGACCAGCCGGCACGAACGAAGCCAGCTTCCTGGTCTTTACCTGGGGCTTCAAATTTGGCCGTCTGATGCTGGCTGATAGCTACGAAATACCCGGGGGTGATATCCTTATCTTTCACATCCGCAAAGGAATTCACTTCGCCCTTAACCCGAACAGCGAGGCCAGCCGTCTGGTAGCTGGCAGAGAAGTGACCGCCAATGATATAGCCCGCACCCTTAACGACTGGTATTTTGACAAGGAAGGTCACTGGCAGGTCAGAGTCACTAACGAAGAGCGCCCTCTGTCCATAGAAGCGACCGATAAATACACGGTTAAAATCCACTACAAGCCAGGAACCCTGAGCGCAACAATGTATTACGCTTCTACTTTCAGCACTGTATACCCGCCTGAAGTATATGACAAATACAACAAAATGCGCAGCTGGAAGGATAATGTCGGCACCGGCCCCTTTATGTTGAGCGATGTCGTTGAGGGAAGCTCATATACCCTCGTCAAGAACCCCGGCTACTGGTTCAAGAACAACCTTTCCGGACAGCAAGGAGACCAGCTACCTTATGTAGATAGCACCAAGTTCCTGGTTATCACTGACCGGTCGACACAGCAGGCAGCACTGCGTACGGGCAAAATTGACTTAGCCATGGGACAGGGCACCGGAGCGCTCTCCTGGGAAGATGCGGGGACGATGTTGAAGTCCCGCCCTGATATGAAGTATGTCAGATTCCCCGGTGATGCCATCAGTGTAGGCCTGAGAGTAGACAAGCCGGAGCTACCCTGGTATAACAAGAAGGTCCGCCAGGCACTGAACATGGCCGTGGACTACAACACCATCATCAAGGACTATTTTAAGGGCAATGGCGTAATGGTCTACCCGATATTCCCCGATACCCAGTTTATGCCAATGGTCACCCCGCTGGCAGAACAGAACGAGGTAGTCCGTGATATGTATACTTACCAGCCTGACAAAGCCAAGAAGATGCTGGCTGATGCCGGCTATCCCAACGGCTTTACCCTGGAAGTGATTGCTCAGGCTTCAGAGGTTGACACTTTATCGATACTGAAAGACTATCTGGCTAAAGTGGGCGTTGACCTGAAAATTGACATCAAAGAACGGGCTGTCTATCTCTCAGTAACTAATGGAGCCCAGCACAAACATGCCGCCACCAAAAATCTAGCCGATACCACGCCTTATGCCTTCCACCCCACCAATCCAACGGATACGGCAAATATTTCCCGTATTAACGACCCCTACGCTAATAAGGTATATGATGACACGCGGGAGGACTACATTCTTAACGAATCCAAGCTCTGGCCGATGATAAAAGACTACTACAAGTATGTCATAGAGCAGGCATGGGTCATTGATTTCCCGGCCCCCTATGTCTACAACATGTGGCAGCCGTGGATAAAGAACTACCACGGTGAAGTTGACATCGGGCCTTCGATGAAATTCCGCGCCGCTGAGTATATCTGGATTGACCAAGCGCTCAAGAAATCGCTGGGGTATTAAAGCCCGGTAACGTAACTAGACACGGCTATATTGGGCGGGAAGATGCAATCTTCCCGCCCTTTCTGATTAGCAACGGGAACTACTCTGTTTGACAGGGTTCGGGGATAAGACTATAATTCCGTTTGACAGGAGTTTCGGCAAGACGCCATAATGTAAATTAGTGGGCTAATATTGCTTGTGCCGCCTAGTAAAAGTATATCAAGGCGCAGGCTGCCCGGAGGTAAAGCATGTGGTATGGATGGACTGGTACCGAGCTAGAGATTGACCTGTCACGGGCAAATATCAAGAAGAACCAGGGCAATCAGGCGATGTACCACAACTACCTGGGCGGGCGAGGCCTGATTACCAGACTATTCTGGGACAGAGTCCCGCCGGAAACAGAGCCTTTTTCCGCAGACAACCTGCTAATATTCGGTGCCGGCACCCTCGTCGGCACGGCAGCACCAGGAGCCAACCGGACCAGCATGGTCACCAAGTCTCCCCTGACCGGCTACCTCACTTACTCCAATATGGGGGGCTTCTGGGGTCCTGAGTTAAAGTTCGCTGGCTATGACACAGTGAGCATTTTCGGTAAATCCCCCTCGCCTGTCTATATTTTCATCAATAATGACAAGGTGGAGATTCGTGACGCCAAGCATCTCTGGGGCAAAAGCGTTGTTGAAACCCAGCGCATGATTCGGGATGAACTAAAGAACGAATGTGTCCAGGTCATGTGTATCGGCCCGGGCGGGGAAAACAAGGTACTTTTCGCCAGTATAGAGCACAGCTACGGCTTCAGCTTCAGCCGCACCGGCACCGGCGCCGTTATGGGAGATAAAAACCTCAAAGCCATCGCCGTTTATGGCACCAAAGATGTCAATATCGCCAGACCGGAGCCATTCTATGAATTATGTCAGGAGATTCTCAACCGGTCAGGCAAGATAGTCAACTATATCGATACCGTGCAGCATGATGACAGCCACAGTCGGCGCCAGCAGGGCACCTATTACCGCAATAGCGACCTGTTGAGAAAATGGCCGGAAGCAGGACGTGCTCACATGGACTTTCTGTCCCGGCGGGGAGCGGTGAAGATAGGCTGCTACAACTGTTCGCAAAAGTGCTTCCGCTCAGTCCAATTTTCTAATGGAGAGCCAGTTTATCTCAAGTGCCGCTCACCTTTCTACTTTATAAATATGGCCGACTACCAGAATTACGACTTTAACCTTCAGTGCAATTATTTGACACAGCGCTACGGCCTCGATGCCCTTTCACCAGGAAACGTCTGCGCCTTTGCCATCGACCTGTACCAGAAAGGCATCTTGACCAAAGAAGATACGGACGGCTTGCACCTGGAATGGGGCAAACCTGAAATCATATTCAGCTTGCTGGAGAAGATAGGACGCAGGGAAGGAATCGGTGATGTCCTGGCCAATGGGGTCTTCCGTGCATCTCAGCAGATTGGCCGCGGGGCTGAGCAATTCGCCAACCATGTCAGAAAGCTGGAAACCCGGGGCATGACGATGCATCAAGTTTCTCAGGCGAAAGCCTATATTCTGAGCGACCGCCAGGATAACACGAGGTATGGCGGGGGCGGACCCGATGAAGCTGAGCAGCCACGTAGAGCAGAATATGACGACTATACCGAAGCCGTCAACCGGACATATCCACCGGACTGGGAAAAATATCTGGACCTGCCTCATTGTAATTATACCCTGGCTGACTGCCTCGGCTTCTGCATTTTCTGGATAGGATTCAAACCCTTCACTCCGATACGGAGGTTGGATGAGGTAGAGCTAGTAGAGTACGCTACCGGACAAGACCTGAACCGCACTGAAGTAGAGAAGGCCACCCGCCGGGCAAGAGCTCTCATCAGGTCCTACAATGCTATCCTGGGAGAGAGAATGCGAGCGGACGACCTCCCAGCCAAGTTTTTTAAGGGCGTGGGGACAATCCCGCCAATGAGTCATGACGGCCTCAGCAAGGCAATAGAAAGGGCTAACACCATGATGGGATATAATGTTGAAGGCGTTCCGACAAGAGAAGCCCTGGAAGAAATCGGGCTTGACGATATAGCCCAGGAACTAGAAAGAAGGGGAATTCTACCTAAACCAGCCCTTATGCCGGTTACGTAAATTCATAAAGAAAGGAGGGGGGATTATGGCTCTGTCTAAGAAGGTTTCTTCAGAGTTAATGGCCTGGGAGGTTTACATCGGCTGGACGGCCCTCTGTGAGGAGTTCAGCAGCCCACAGGACTGGGCCCGACTGGAGAAAGCCAAGTGGCGCAAGGGTGAGCTGGTATTCGACGAGCTGCAGAAAGAGTTGAATATACCGCCCGGTGACCCCTTCATCGTGGCCAAAGCAATCGGTGATTGGTTTACCAAAACCGGATACGCCAAAATCAAAATCCACAAGGTCTCCGATACTCAAATCATGTATGACATGGGCGACCTGATTATGCTACCCATACTGCGTAGCATACGGAGCCGGGGTTTCAAGGTGCTAGCTCCCGAACCATCGACCACTGTGTTCTTTGCTGCTTTCAAGAAGCTGTGCAATATGAAGGCGGAAGACATACCGGTGCCGCCAGAACTGCAGGCAAAAACCCCAGAGGGCATGGGACGTGAGATGTGGCGGCTTTCCCCCATCAAGAAGACGAAAGCTAAATCATAGCAGTTCTGGCAGGGACCAGTCTCGGGTGATATCACTCGGAGTTAGCACCGGGAGGACTTTGCCTGAGCTAGTTTCTGCTTGAGTGACTGGAAAATTTTATTTTTAAGGAGGGGACACTATGCCAGTAGCTAAACAAATAGGTATGGAGTGGCAGCGCCGGGAAATCCTTTTCGCCTGGATAGCGTGGCAGAAGGAAGTGGGCGATTCGCCAAAAGGAAACGAAACAATGGAAAGAGTTGTCGCCCGCAAGGCGGACCTGCATCTTGACCATATGTTGCAATCGAAGCCCCTTCCCCCTGGGACAACTGACCCCGTCCTTGTGTGCCGACACGTAGCCGATTACCTGACAGAAAATAACTATGCCGAGTTTCAGATTGGCAGGGTCGCCGATGATATAATATACCGCGATTGGAAAAACTGTGTGGAGATGCCTCTTATCCCCTGGGCGCGGGATAAAATGGGACTCAAAGTGACGCCGAATCCTTCGGCCAGCACGTTGCAAGCCGCCGTACGGAGATTTTGCAAAATGGATGCGGTGCCAATCCCAGCCTCGGAACTGCCGGCATCTGTCAAGGCGCTGACCCCGCCGGGATATGTAGGACAGCCGTGGCAAGAAGACAAATGGCAACGGTCATACTACCGCCTTGTCCCTATTAAGAAGTCCAAGTCTAAAAAGTAGATGTTTTTAGTAGAAACTAGGCAGGGTGATGTCACCCGAGCCTATTTCTGTTTGGCGACCAAATTTTTTTAAGGAGGGAACCCTATGCCTTTAGCGAAACAAATAAGTATGGAGTGGCAGCGCCGGGAGATTCTTACCGCCTGGATAGCCTGGCAGATGGAAGTGGGCACTACGGAGAAGGGAATCGAGACAATGCGGAGGGTCGTCGACCGCAAGGCAGACCTGCACCTCGACCAGATGATAAAAGATTGGCCCATTGCAGCAAATAGTGACCCGATTACCGTATGCCGTGTCGTCGCCGATTACCTGACCGCTAGCGGCTATGCCGAATACCAGATTGGCAAGATATCTGACAAAATCATGTACCGGGATTGGAGAAACTGCGTAGAGATGCCCATGATTCCCTGGGCTCTGAGAGAAATGGGACTTAAGGTTACACCCAATCCCTCCACCAGTCTGTTCCATGCCGCCCTCAGGAGATTCTGCAAGATAGATGCTAAGATTGTCCGTGGTGCCGATGTGCCCAAAGAGGCACTGGCACAAATACCGAAGGGCTGGACGAAGCCGGGGGAATGGCACGAGGATGAGTGGGGACGCGAATACTGGATTCTGGCACCCCTGAAGAAAAAATAGAGTTTAACCGCAAAAATCCGGAAAGAGACTGGCTTGGGTTATGTCGCCTGTGACTTAGAACAGCGAGGACTATCATCCAAGCCAGTTTTTGTTCCAGCGATTAAAATAAGGTAAGGAGATAATAACAATGGCTCTGGCAGAGAAAATAAACACTGATTGGCAACGCCGGGAGATAATTTGCGCCTGGCTAGCCATGAATCTGGAACTGGGCAATAGTCCAAAGGCGTTAGACAGGATGCGGAAACTGGTAGACCGCAAGGCAGACCTCCATCTTGAACACCTGTTGCAGACAAGAAAAATCCCATCGGGCGACCCCGTCACCGTCTGCCGGCATATCGCCGATTATCTGACGGAAAGCGGCTATGCCAAGTACCAGATTGGCAGAGCTTCCGAGGATATAATATACCGGGACTGGAATGACTGCGTGGAGATGCCTATCCTGCCCTGGGCTTACCAGAAAGGTCTCAAGGTTACACCCAACCCTTCCACCAGTATCTTTCATGCCGCCCTCAGAAGGCTGTGCAATATGAATACGGAAATCATCCGGGGAGACCAAGTGCCCAAGGAGGTCCGCGCGCTAACCCCCCCGCGATGGACGCTGAGCTGGACAAAGGGTGAGGGAGGAGTCGAGTGGCAGCCAGACCAGTGGACCCGGGAATACTGGCGCCTTTCCCCGCTTAAGAAAACCAGAACTAAATAGCAGAAGCTACGCGCAGAAACCATACCCGTGTCAATCACTCGGGAATCAGTTCACGGGTGATTTTTATCACGGCCGGTTTTTGTTACAATGAGTAAGATTCTTTGAGGAGGTAACACGATGCCCTTAGCTACTAAAATAGACGCCGACTGGCAGCGCCGGGAAATACTTTGCGCCTGGATAGCCTGGCAGATGGAGATAGGCGATTCGCCAAAGGCGGTCGAGACAATGCGGAGAGTGGTCAACCGCAAGGCAGACCTGCATCTTAACGAGCTACTAAAGACAAGGGGAATTACGTCGAGCGACCCTGTTACCGTTTGCCGGTATATCGCTGACTACCTGACCGAAAGCGGCTATGCCGAATACCAGATTGGCAAGGTATCCGATACTATATTGTACCGGGACTGGAAAAACTGTGTAGAAATGCCCCTTATCCCGTGGGCAATGAAAGAAATGGGGCTTAAGGTTACGCCCAATCCCTCCACCAGCCTCTTCCATGCCGCTCTGCGGAAGCTATGTAACATGAAGGCGGAAATCATCTGGGGGAACGATATACCGAAAGCTGCTATGGACCTCACTCCGGAAGAATTCAAAGAGGACTGGAGAAAAGAATGGGCGGAGGACAGGTGGGGCCGGGAATTCTGGCGCCTTTCCCCACTTAAATAGACTTGAGATTCTAAATCTTAATGAGGAGGCGATAACTATGGCAAAAAAAATCGATGCTGAATTCTTTAACGCCGAGGTCGGTCTAGCCTGGCTCGCTTTATATCAGGAGTTCGGCAATGACCCAAAGGAACTGGCCAGACTGGACAAATGCAAGTGGCGCAAAAGCGAGATGGTATTTGACTGGCTTCAAAAAGAAATGAAAATCCCACCTGGCGACCCTTTTACCGTAGCCAAAGCGGTAGGGAAATACCTGACCAAAATCGGCTATGCCGATGTCAAGGTCTTCAAGCTTGCCGATGACATAATCAGGTATAATGGCGTTGATATGATTATGCTCCCCATGGCGCGTTACCTGAACACCCAGGGGCTCAAGGTATTTCCACAACCCTCTAACTCGATATTCATTACCGCCTTTCAGAAGCTGTGCAACATGAAGGTAGAGGACATTCCGCTGCCCCCGGAGGAACGGGCAAAACTCCCAGCCAACGTATACCAGCGGACGTGGCGTCTTTCTCCCATCA
>JACQOM010000171.1 GCA_016202525.1 Chloroflexota bacterium
GAATTTAGTCCACTCTGAGACGAATGTTGTCCGCCAGACCTCTACCCCCAGCTTGCCCAGTTCACTTTCCACATCCAGATTGGAGAACGGCTCCAGCAGCACATAGAACTCGCCGATAATGCCCACGAGCAGTGGCCGGGCTTGAGGGTCTTTAGCTATCCGGTTGAGCCGGTCAAGGTAGTCGGCCTGGACTTTCTTCAGTGTATTGAAATCATCTGACTTATCGATGGCGTCGATGGCGATGGCATATAGCTGGTTGGCGGTTCCCTTGACCAGTTCTACGGCGCGTATTTTTTGCACGACACGCTCTATCCTGTCCAGAGCGTTGAGTTTGGTCAGGCCGAAGCGGAAGGCAGATATTATTCTGGGCCAGGACGCGTCGTTAGCCAGGTATTTAATTGTTCTGAGCAGGCCGAGGAGCTTGTGCTCCGAAATACCTATTCTGATTATCCGGGCGTTGTTATAGCCTATTTCGTGGAGGATTTGCTCCTGTGTTTGGGCGTAGTAGCCCAGGCGGCAGATGCCGTAGCCGACAGGCATAATCAATGCGTCTGCCCCCAGTTCAGCGGCTTCAATCAGATTGCCCAGTGCCAGTTTGAAGGGGATACACAAGCCCTCAGGGGAGTATTTGGTACCCAGCGATAGAGTACGCTGGTTGCTGAGCGGAGGTATGACAAAGTCGATATCCAGCCTCCGGAACAGGGCTTTAAAGGGTATATAAAGATTGCCCATATGGGGCATACTTACGCGCATCTTTCCGCCTGTCTCTTTTTCTTGCGGTATATCATTTCAAGGAATGCTTCCAAACGGGTGACGATACCGGCTTCAGCCGTATGTTCCTCCAGGGTGAGGCTCATGAAGGGGGTAGTCCTCAGTCTGGACGCCTGCCGGCGCACCGTGTCCATGATTAGCGAATCGGGACCGCAACCGAAAGCCACTAAGCCGATAACACCATCGGCGCCGCTCTGCAAATAGTGACCGCCGGCACCGACCACTTCTTCTTCATAGCTCCAGTAGGCTTTGCCAGCCAGTCTGGCTACCGCCGATTCCATCTCGCCGGTGGTGAGCATCTCCGGGGTTACAACTTTGCTGTCAGCCTGTTCCAGCCGGTGGATAATACGGTGATTGATGTATTCGTCATAGAGCAGATAGGGGTGCCCGATGAGGGCAATAGTGGCCCGTGCTGATGCCGTGTGATTAGAATGTTCCATTTCTGATTTGCCTGACATCCTGTTTATGGTCTCGAGTGGAGTCAGTCCCTGGCTGGACATCAGTTTCCGGTAATTCAGGTAGGCCTGCCAGGCCGCCAGGCTGGCTTTCCTGACCTTCGACGGGTTCCAGGTAAATTGCCGTCCCAGACGGTAAATCGCCTGGTACAGATTGCGTTTCCCCCGGTTGGTATCGATGTCAATGTCCAGGATGGGGGGAGATTCGGGGATAACGGCACGGGTCATATCGGGCAAGCCCAGAAACTTGGAACAGCTATAATTGTTCTTGCCCACGCTGCGAATGGCCGGAATAAAAATCAGGTCGCACTTTTTGGTGAGGAACCGGACATGTCCCAGAAAAGCCTTTACCGGCAGGCAGGTGTCAGCCACGACCCGGGCGGCGCCTTCGGCGAGGATTGCCGGGGTGGTTGGCGGTGAAACTACCACTTCCGCCCCCAGTTCCTCGAAGAAGGTCTGCCACATCGGGTAGTACTGGTAGTAGAGCAGGGCACGGGGGATGCCTATCTTTATCATTTGTCTTGCTCGAATTTTACTTTGATTTCAGTTATCAACTCAGGACTGGCTAATAAATCGACTACCGTCATCGCCATGGACTTGGCAGCGTCAAGCATTCCCTCGATGCCGGCTTCGGAAGCGGCCGCCTCAGCAAACTGGGGGGAATGGCCGGCTATTTCTTTACCGGCGATGGCGAATCTGGGGTGGATGCTGGGTATTAGCTGACTGACGTTGCCCATATCGGTACTGCCGAACCCGTCACCCGGAGCATAGACCTTGACCTTACGTCCGAGCGATTCCATATTCTGCTTGAAAAGGTAAGCCAGGGGCATATTGTTGCGCATTGGCGCATAGCGCCCTTCCGACCACTGGTATTCCAGCCGGGCGCCGCTGGCGGTGGCGGCTCCGATAAAGCAGTTCAGGACCTTCTGTTTCAGTTCATCGAGGTAGGCATCATCCGCAGCCCGCACTTTGAAGAGGCCACTGCAGTAAGCCGGCACGGCGTTAACCGCCTGTCCACCATCTTCGATGATGCCGTGGATGCGGGCGGTGCTCCTGATGTGCTGGCGCAGTGAATTGACGGCAGCAAAGGAGAGCGTCATGGCTTCCAGGGCATTGATGCCTGCCTCCGGTCGGGCGGCGGCATGGGCTGCTTTGCCGTGGAATTTGACTTCCACGGTCTGGTTGGCTAAGGCGCGGGTGGTAGCGATATTATCGGTTCCGGGGTGTACCATCATAGCGATATCTAGATTCTTGAAAGCTCCCCGGTCGGCCATTATCGATTTGCCGCCGTATATCTCCTCAGCCGGCGTGCCGATAACTAGGATACTGCCGCCCAGTTGGTCGACGGCTATTTTAGCCGCTATCCCGGCGCCGACAGCGCAGGTGGATATCAGATTATGACCGCAGGCATGGCCAAGCCTGGGAAGGGCATCATATTCAGCCAGGATAGCGATAGTCGGCTTCCCTTTGCCGTAGCTGGCCCTGAAAGCGGTTGGCAGCCGGCAGATACCCCGTTCCAGAGAAAAACCATTCTCTTCTAGGTACTGGGTCAACCAGACAGAGGCTTTCTCCTCATGAAAACCCAGCTCAGGGTTGGCATGGATTTTCAGAGACAGCTCTCTGAGCTCTCGGGAGCAGGCGTCTATCTCCCCGCCGACCAAAGACTTCAGTTTTTTGATTTCCATACTATCTATATCCGGGTGACGACTTTTTTCTGAAAGCGGTTTAGATTCAGCTAAAGCAGTCCTTATTATAGCTTAATGCTATCGGGATTGCTAGATATTGACACTGTCGGATGGTCGGTAGATATGGGTTAAGTTCTGTTTTGGTTGACCCACTGTTTTCTCCTGTGTTAGAGTTGTCAGTATGAAGTCCATCCTTAATTCCTTGTTTAATTGGTATATTGAGCAAATATGGGAGCCAGTAAATCGCACCCTTTTGATATTCCTTATTTCCAGCATTATTCAA
>JACQOM010000176.1 GCA_016202525.1 Chloroflexota bacterium
CAAAATTATTAGGGTTAATAAGGCTTTTGCCGATTTCGTTAAGCTGAAACCGGAGGAAATCATTGGCCGGCACTGTTATGAGCTAATACACGGTGAAAAAGAGGCTAGCCAGTACTGCTCACACAAAGAAGCACTGATAACCCGGAAGCCATCCTACAAAGAATTCTACAACCCGCACCTGGGGATTTATATGGAAGTAGTCTGTTCGCCAATCTTTAATGAGAAAGGGGAAATCACCACTACCGTCCATATCGGGCGTGACATCACCGAGCGTAAGAGAATGGAGGCACAAATGATGGTTACCGACCGGCTGGCTTCAATTGGCGAGCTAGCCTCTGGAGTTGCCCATGAACTCAACAACCCTTTGACGGGTATTATCGGTTTCTCCGAGCTGCTGTTAGATAAAGAGGTTCCGGCCGATATCAGAGAGGACTTGATGGTCATCAACCGGGAGGCAAAACGCACTGCCCAGGTCGTCAGGAACCTGCTCATCTTCGCTCGAAAACACCCTGAAGAAAAGCAGGACGTTAATATCAACAGCGCCATCAATATAGTGCTGGAACTGCGTACTTATGAACAAAAAGTAAATAACATCCAGGTCATTACCCGTTTTGCCGCCGATTTGCCTCAGATTACGGCTGATAGTTTTCAGCTACAGCAGGTCTTCCTTAACATCATTACTAATGCTGAGTACTTTATGATTGGGGCACACCAGGGTGGCATGCTGACCATCACTACGAAGCAGGTAGGCGATTTCCTCCGAATTTCCTTCGCCGATGATGGCCCGGGGATTGCCCCGGAGAATCTGGGGCACCTGTTCGACCCCTTCTTCACTACCAAAGAGGTCGGCAAAGGCACCGGCCTGGGACTCAGCATATGCCATGGGACAATAACTAAATACGGCGGCAGAATATACGCTGAAAGCGAGTTGGGCAAAGGCGCTACCTTTATCGTTGAACTACCTATCACTAAACAGTGAAAAGACAGGAGTAACAGAATGAGAGTATTAAGTATTGAAGCAACGCAGCCTTACTATAGTGAAAGCCTACAAAAGCACCAGATACTAAAGAGAACGAAACAGAAAGAGGCTATTCTCACCGTCTTGCGTAACACAACGTTTCATCCTACAGCCATATGGATATTTGAAGTTGTAAGAAAAGAGATACCTAATATCAGCCTGGCTACGGTTTATCGCAATCTGAAGCAATTAGCTGAAAGAGACCAGGTCTTGGAGTTGCAATTTGACGGCTCAATGAGCCACTTCGACGGCAGAACCGATAAACATAGCCATTTCATCTGCGATGACTGCGGGTGCATCTTCGATGTCGATGAGACAGGAAATGAGCTTAGCGACCAGATTGCCCGGAAAACAGGACTCAAAATCTCACACTATAGACTCGTATTCCACGGTGTCTGTCGGATGTGTCAGACAAACCAGACAATAAAAGATAGCGAAGATAGCAAGAGAAAGGAAACAGGATAAGCTAAAAACATTCAATAACAGAAAGTTTTTCTTAGCGTCTTCAGATGCCGATGATAAGGAAGGAATTATAAATGAAAGCCGATGATAAAACTGCCCCTAAAATCCTGGTAGTCGAAGACGAACCGGCAATTAGCCAGGTCTGCCAGCGAGTCCTTGTCAGTGAAGGAATCGAGGTAGATATTGCCGTCAATGGCGAGATAGCTCAGAATATGATTGAGAAGAAGCAATATGACCTCTGCCTGATTGACATCAGGACACCGGTAATGAATGGCAAAGAGCTTTACAACTGGCTGCAGAACGAACACCCGCAAATGGCCGGCAGGGTGATATTTACTACCGGAGACACAATGGGTGGCGACACTCAGAGTTTTCTGGAACAAACCGCCAGACCGTTTTTGCCTAAACCATTTACTCCCAACGAGATAAGAACTGTAGTCAGAGAAGCCTTAAAACAGATGGGGAAATAATGGGGCAGTACAGGACATAAATATAGATATTGATATGGTAAAGATGTATAATCAGGACGATGTCCATCAAGAAATGGTGGCTGGCGCTGAACTTTCAATACAGGACGGTTTTTACCCTCTTCCTTGTTTTACTGGTTATCGGCATCCCCGCTGCTATACTCCTAATCCGGACACAGCAACTGGCTACTGAAGCCAACTTCCAGAAATCAGCCGTGGCAATAGCCGAAATACTTCGTGAAGGCTTCGAGCAGGATATGAAGATTAATAACCAGCCACACACGCAGGCTACCCTGGCTAGAGCTACTGAAAGTGGCTATATCATCAAAACGTTAATTATATCTAATGCCGGCCAGGTCATTACTTCGAGCGAGCCTTCTGACATCGGAATGACACTTTATGACCCGGAACTGACCTCGGCACAGGCCTCGGCCGAAACCCTGATCAGAACCATGGAGGACAAGGAACACAACGAGGTTATGGAGGTTGTCCTGCCCATTCGGAATAAGCCTGATTGTTATGGCTGTCATGACGCCAAGACAACAATGCTGGGGTCGATAGAAGTCCAGTTAAGTACCAGCCTTCTCGCACTTCAGACTCAAAGACAGGTCACGTTATTGATAATAATCGCCAGCGTCACTATTCTCTTGGTCGGGTTGGCGCTAACCTACACACTCCGGCGGGCTGTGGTTAAACCCCTAGCTAACCACCTGGCGCAGGTAGTCGATGAGCACCAGAAGGAAGAGCGTCTTTACTTTACCGGCCGCCTGAGCACCATTGGCGAGCTAGCCTCGGGCATCGCCCATGAGCTTAATAACCCGCTAACCAGTGTTATCGGTTTCTCCGAGCTACTGTTAAATCAGGATGTGCCGGATAATATCAGGGAAGATTTGAAAACCATCAATAAAGAGGCACAGCGGACGGCGCAGATAGTCAGAAATCTGCTCACCTTCGCCCGAAAGCACCCTGAAGAAAAGCACTCGGTTAATCTCAACGAAGTAATTCTCAAAACGCTGGAACTGCGCGCCTATGAGCAGAAGGTGAACAATATCCAGGTCATTACCCGCTTCGCTCCTGACCTGCCGGAAATTACCGCCAACCCCTTTCAACTGCAACAGGCCTTCCTCAACATCATTATCAATGCCGAGTATTTTATGAATCAGGCACATGGACGAGGTAGCCTGACCGCTACTACCAAACGGATAGATAATTTTGTCCGTGTCTCCCTAGTCGATGACGGTCCCGGCATACCCCAAGAAAACCTGCAGCATATCTTCGACCCATTCTTCACCACCAAAGAAGTGGGCAAAGGCACCGGCCTAGGCCTGAGCATCTGCCACGGCATCGTTACCGAACACGGCGGGCGCATCTACGCCGAAAGCGAGCCGGGTAAAGGGGCTACCTTTATCGTGGAGCTACCCATCAATCAGCAAGCTAAGATTGATGTAATAAAAGAAAGTTTAGAGGGGAAAAACAATGACTGACGGACAGGTTACAATACTGGTTGCCGATGATGAAGAGAATGTGCGGGCTCTCCTTCAGCGCATACTAAAAGAAGCCGGCTACAATGTGGTCACCGCGGCTGATGGCCAGGAAGCCCTGGATAAAGTGGCCATATCGAATGCAGAGGTAGCTCTCCTGGATATCAAAATGCCCGGTATTTCCGGGATAGAGACGCTACGCCAGATTGCAACCACCTGGCCACAAATATGTGTCATCATGGTCACCGCTATCAATGACGCACAGACGGCCGTAGATGCCATGAAACTGGGGGCTTATGACTTCATTACCAAGCCGTTTAACCGGGACGCCGTAGTCATGGCAGTGCAGAGAGCTATTGAAAAACGGAACCTCCAACGGGAAAATGACCGCCACCGGTTCGAACTGGAGAAAAGAGTAGGTGAACAGACGGAACGGCTGCAACAGCAGTTTGTCGAGTTGGTGGAGACTTTAGCCCGCGAGCAGAAACTAATCTACCGGCTGGCTTACAGTCAGCGCGGCGGCAAGGAGATAATATCGAAACTCCCAAAAGAGTTACAAGAGCCATTATCCTCCGTTGAAGAATATAGTGAAGCCCTGATTAGAATCCTGAGAAAAGGAATCATAAAGCCGAGTAGAGCTTCCGGGGATAGTAGCAAGGGTTCAAGAGGCTAGAGAGAGCCGAATCCCGATTAAGCGGACAAAAATCAACAAATATTGATTAGGTGCAAACCACCTCCTTATACCCATATATCCATCCCCTCTCGTGTCTATGGTTTCTCATCTCTCCACTTTTCTTTTCCTTACTGAATGATATTCACTCCTCCGGTACAATCACCTGGACCTTTTGGCTCAAAAACATTCACCTTTAAGCCTGGTAAACCTACTCGTTTGAACCTTACTATGGCAGTACCCGCATGGGACAATAGACTAACCGAATTTACCCCATAAAAGTCGATATCTTGACCATCATCAAAAAACGAGCCAAGGTTTAGGGTTGAAAACGATGAGCAGTGAACAATCTCCTATTAAGTTAAGAAAATATCTACCCCAGCCAGAAGCCTTAGAACTAATTCCTGAGGCAATGGCCAGAAAATATACGGTCATCCCTCTGGAATTAAAGGGTAATGTATTACGAGTAGCTATGGCCGATGCGACCAATATCTTTACCTGGGAGGCTTTAGAAGCTCACACTCAAAAACATATCGAACCCGAACTAGCTTCAGCAGAAGAGATTCAAGAAGCTATTGATTTTAATTATCAGTCTTATGATGAAATTGAGAAACAGATTTCCAGTATTTCATTGCCGGAAAATACCTCTACTGAACAGGTAGAAGTCGATACTATCTCCAGCGCTCCAGCGGCCCGCGCTATTACTCTCATTATCGATGAAGCAGTAAAGGCCCGGGCTTCGGACATACATCTTGAGCCGGAGGAAGATAAATTAAGAATAAGGTATCGCATAGATGGCATTCTGCACGATACACTCTCGATGCCATTAATGGCAGCCACAACGCTTATTTCCCGGATTAAAATACTGGCTAACATGAATATCGCTGACCACCATCGTCCTCAGGACGGCCAATTTTCAGTACAAGCCAAAGGCGACCGCTCCATAGATATTCGAGTCGGCATAATACCAACCATACACGGTGAGATGGCGACATTACGGCTGCTCTACAAATCCCGAGCTATTATGACTCTGTCGGAACTAGGTTTTCTTCCAGAAAGTTTAGCAATCTATGAAAAAATACTTAAAGTCCCTCACGGCATAATTTTGATAAGTGGCCCTAC
>JACQOM010000166.1 GCA_016202525.1 Chloroflexota bacterium
CATCCACGCTGGAAGTGGAGTCATCCAGGATAAGGATACTGGGATTCATAAGCAGGGCACGGGCGATGACCATCCGCTGTTTTTCACCGCCGGAAAGGGTAACGCCCCGTTCTCCTACCCAGGTGTTATAACCTTCGGGCAGGCTCTGGATAAAGTCATGGATTTGAGCGGCTTTGGCGGCAGTTATTATCTGCTCCATTGTAGCTTCCGGTACGCCGTAGGCGATGTTATCACGGATGGTGGCCGAGAACAGGAAGACGTCCTGTTGAGCTGTGCCTACATTCCGGCGTAGCGAAGCCAGGGTCGCATCACGGATGTCAGTGCCATCGACGGTGATACATCCGCTGCTAACATCGTAGAATCGGGAGATGAGATTAATCAGAGTGCTCTTGCCGCTACCCGAGCCGCCCAGCAGCGCCACCAGTTGCCCCGGTTGCACGCTGAAGCTGATATCGTTAAGTGCCGGACCCAGCGAATCATAGCTGAAGCTAACCTTTTCAAAGCAGACCTGGCCCTTTAGTTTACCCAGCCCGGTAGCATTGGCTTTCTCTTTGACCCGTGACTCGGCTTCAATTATCTCCAGAATACGCTGGCCGGCTGATATCGTGCGGGAAAACATGTTGACGATGAAGCCCAACCGCCGGATAGGTTGAGCCAGCATTCCCATGTAGAGGATGAACTGGGTAATTCCACCTATGGTCAGACTGCCGGCGATAACCTGACTTCCGCCGTACCACAGAATCAGAGCTGTCGGTAGACTCAGCAAGAATGCCATCATGGGCATATTGAAAGCTTGTAGCCGGGCGGCGCCGGTTTGGGCATCATAGAGCTTCTTGGCATCGGCGGTGAATTTCTGGCTCTCTGCCTTCTGGCGAGAGAAAGCCTTGACCACTCTGATGCCGCTCAGGCTTTCTTGCAGTGTGGTGCCCAGAGCACCCATTAGCTGTTGGACGGTGAGCCAGACGGGTCGGAGACGTCTGCCGACGACGATGGCACGCCAGGCAATCGCTGGCATAAACGCTAGTGTGAGCAGCGCCAGATTCCAGTCCATTGCGATTAGAATGTAGGCGATGCCGAATATGAGCAAAATCGTCTGGCCGAGGGTTAGCAAACCTTCGCCGAGGAACCTGCGTACAGCTTCGATATCGACGGTGGCACGGGACATCAACTGGCCGGTCTGGGCTTTGTCATGGTAAGCAAAGCTGAGCCGCTGCAGGCGGTCGTAGATGGCATTTCTGATATCAAAAGATACTTTCTGAGAGACGACCTGCGTCAGATACCGGTTGATGTAGGCGGTGAGACCCCTGAGGATACTGGAGCCGATGATAATGGCGGCGGCGATAATAAGGGAACTGCGCTGCCCGGAAGTGAGCACGGTATCGATACCTTGTCCCAGTACCCTGGGTATAACCAGGCTGAAAGCGGTGGTGGCGATAAGGCAGATAAAAGCGACCAGCAATACCCGCCAGTATTTTCTAGTGAATACCAGTAATCGCAGTACAATTCTCATTTTAGATTCATTTACCCTTTACAGGGTTTTAGTCTTTCTGGATTTCCTCATAAGCATCGGAGATGACCTTGCGGATACGGCTTAGCTTCTCAGTGTCCGCGGTACGGGACTTATCTCTCAGCAGTTCGGCAAGTCTTTCAAACTCCCGCATTGTCTCACCGATATCATCGGTATTCTCAGCATTCCACCAGCTTTTCATAAGGTTCTCGATTTTTTCGTCGAATACTTCCCTGTGCTCGGCGAGGAACCGGTGGCCTTCAGCGGTGATGGTATAGACTCTTTTCCCGTCCTGCTCTGTGCCGGTGACATGGCCCATTTCCTCGAGCATCTGCAGGGTGGGGTAGACGGTACCCGGGCTGGGTATATAGTAGCCGTGGAAGCGCTCTTCCAGCGCCCGTATAATCTCGTATCCGTAGCTTGTCTTATCTTTTAGATAGTCCAGTATAATGTACTTGATGACTCCTCTACGGAACAGTCTTTCCCGCCGTGGCCTGATAAAAAAATTGTGTCTGTGGAACATTCTTAATATCTCAATAATATGATTGTATGATATATCTCGATATATCGTAACATGGCACAAATAGCCTTGTCAAGCGTCAGTGAGCGTCCTTTCTTATAATTCTGTTGTCATTGCGAGATTTTAGCAGATGGTATAATTATTATGGATGGTTATGGACGGATATGGAGAAAGAGTTTGAAATTATGGACCATACGGCTGATATCGGCGTTATCGCCTATGGCGCCGATATGGCTGAGACGTTTGCCAATACGGCTAAGGGCTTGTTTAGTCTGATAACCGAGCTTGAAGATGTGAAAGAGGTAATGCATCGGGATGTGGAGCTAACCGCTCCCGACCAGGAAAGCCTGTTGGTGAAGTGGTTAAACGAGCTTATCTATCTGTTCGATACCGAGCAGATTCTCTTTAAGAGGTTTGATATTACCCATCTTGACGAAACGTCCCTTAATGCCAGAATCTACGGAGAGAAAGTCAATAGTTCCAAGCATAAACTGAAGATGGGGGTCAAGGCAGCCACTTACCATATGCTGAAGATTGACCGCAGTAACGGTGGTAAGGCTCAGGTAATATTCGATATCTAGAGGAGAGAGAAATGCCAGCACGATGGCAGGAGATTGTAAAAAGAATAGATGATTACCGATGGGAGATTCCCCCCGGCTATAAGGCCGGCATGTCTGTACCCGGTATGATTTATGCCAGCGAATCTATGCTCGAGCGTATCTGGGAAGACAAGGCTATTGAGCAGGTAGTTAATGTGGCTTTTCTGCCCGGGATTGTCGGTTATTCGCTGGCGATGCCTGATATTCACTGGGGCTATGGATTCCCGATAGGTGGGGTAGCCGGTACCAGGGCGGAAGATGGAGTGGTATCGCCCGGAGGGGTTGGATTCGACATCAATTGCGGTGTCCGGTTGCTGCGGGCGAATCTTATCGAGGCTGAGGTGAGGCCTAGAATCAAGGAGCTGGTGGCAGAGCTTTACCGTAACATTCCTTCCGGGGTGGGTTCTACGGGTAAGCTGAGGGTGAGTGAAAAGGAGATGGATGAGGTGATGGTGCGGGGCAGCCGCTGGGCGGTAGAAAAAGGTTTTGGCGAGGCCGAGGATACGGTCTTTAC
>JACQOM010000169.1 GCA_016202525.1 Chloroflexota bacterium
GACATCGGCGAGAGGGAACCAGAACTCCGTATCGACACAGAAAGAGAACTGGTCCGGAACTGCCAGCGCATCATCGCTTCAACAGAACAGGAAAAGCAGGAACTCTTGCGGTATTATGACGCGGCCACGGAGAGAATAAGCATCATTCCCTGTGGTGTAAACCTGGAGCGATTCCAGCCTGTGGACAAGCAGGGGGCCAGACAGCAGCTCGGCCTGACCGACGACAAGATTGTCCTGTATGTCGGCCGGATTGAGCCGTTAAAAGGTATCGCTCAGTTATTAGAAGCAATGCCTTACCTGCAAAATGGCCATAAGCCGAGGTTAATAATCATCGGCGGCGATAAAAACAGCCAGGGTGAGATGGCAAGGCTACAGGGCCTGTGCCGTGAACTCCGCATAGCGGATTCGGTCACTTTCCCGGGCATGATAAAGCAGGAGAAACTAGCCTCTTATTACAGCGCCGCTGATACCTGTGTGGTGCCATCCTATTATGAAAGCTTCGGACTGGTCGCTCTGGAAGCCCTGGCCTGCGGCACGCCGGTAGTAGCCACTGATGTCGGCGACCTCAAAAATATTATCCGGCAGGGAGAAACGGGCTATGTAGTTACTGACAATAATCCCCACCGTCTCGCCGATAAGATAGCCTCAGTCCTTGCCATGCCGGGCGCTGATAATGGGAATTCCCTGTCCATACGGGCTTCGGTCAGCCGGTTTAGCTGGTCGAATATTGCCGAGGCGCTTATCGCCGACTGCCATGCGGTGCTGGCTGATTATTTTGCCACCGTAACCTAATTTATTGCTTTTTCATACCACAAGCTGCTCGCCTGAAGCTCAAAACCAACCGAGCGATAGAGGTCATAAGCCTGCCCGTTCTCACTGTCCACAGTCAACTCAACCACCGATATCCCCCTATCTCTAAGGTGACTTAACCCCGCCAGAAGCACGCTCTCACCCACTCCCCCACCCCGGTAATCCGGGTCCACACCAAGCATAAAAAGACGACCTTTTATCTCGCCATTTTTCGCTTCTCCACCGCTGACTAACCCGGTCCAGCAATAACCGATAACTTTATCTCCACTGTAAGCCAGAATCACATCCTTTGGACTGATGGAATTGAGCAGGTAAGTTATCTCCTCAACAGTGTTGGGATTATAGCCCCAGGTCCCGGCAAAAGACCTGTTCTGAATCCGGGTCAGTTTATGTTCTTCACCTGGCTGCAGATGGCATAACTCCACCGTAGCTTGCCCTAATTCCGACCAGCGCACATCACTTATTTCCAGCCTCAGTTCGAGAAAATGGCGGACACGGGCAAACCCCAGCCTTGATAATACTTCCTTAGCCACTATATTTTCCTCGGCGATATTGACATGGGCTGCTTTTGCTTCCAACTCCCTGGCCCGCTGCATAGCGTGACCAAACAAACTGGTGGCCAGTCCCCGCCGGCGATGCTCAGTTTGCACCCAGCAGTCAAGAATAACCCGCGCGATTTCCAGGTTCGGGGTAACATCCAGATAGCCAACAATACCTCCGGCCTCTTCGACAACGAATAGGTCATACTCCGGAGAATAGTTAGGCCGTCTCAGGTTCTCCGCTATAACTTGAGATGAAATATAACGCCGGAAAGGTTTCAGCTTTTCAGCCTCGATACTCATCCGGACAAACTCATCGAAATCAGCCTGCCGAAAGTTTCTAATCGAATAACGAGAACCGTTCATTTTACTGTCAGCACCTTCGGTCAAATTGTAACAGCCTGAGAAATGTTATACAATGTTTCGTTAGTTTCTCAAATCAAGGAGGCCCAGAATAATGACCAAACCGGCTCAAATAATGCTAATGATACCTCATCCGGACGATGCCGAGTTCGGCGCCGCCGGGACCGTAGCGCGCTGGACACGGGAAGGGAAGGATGTAATATATGTATTATGCACCAATGGCGACAAAGGCAGCAGCGACCCCAAGATGAACCCTGAGAAACTGGCCAAGATACGGGAAAAGGAACAACTGGCCGCTGCCAAAGTACTGGGCGTGCGAGAGGTTATCTTTCTGCGTCATCCCGACCAGGGCCTGGAAGATACACCCGAGTTCCGAAAGGAGCTTGTACGCTTAATCAGGATGTACCGCCCGGAGATAGTGGCAACTACCGACCCGTACCGCCGCTATATCTGGCACCGTGACCACCGGATTACCAGCCAGGTCACGCTCGATGCCATCTTCCCTTTTGCCCGTGACATTCATGCCTATCCCGACCTGATGGAAGAGGGCATCGAACCACACAAGGTAAAGGAGATGTTATTCTGGGGCTCGGAAGACCCCAATTACTGCTCCGATATCACCGATACCTTCGACCTCAAATTGGCGGCTCTGCGCTGCCATAAGAGCCAGGTAGGCAACCGCACCAATCCCACTCTGGAAGAACGGATGAGAGAACGCTGCCAGGCAGCCGCTCAAGGAGCGAGTTTCGACCTAGCCGAGGCTTTTCACCGCGTCGAGATTTTACGCTAAGCCAAGCTTCCGGAACAATAGGACTAATCTGCAAGCCAGCGCACATCCCCGCAGAGACCATCACGGTGGGAACGGGAGGAGAAAACAGCCAACTCATCTTTCTCCTTTTTCAGGACAGTAGACTCACCGTGACCGGGGTATAATACGGTATCATCGGGCAGGGCAAAAATCTTTCCGGTTATGGACTTCACTATCTGCCTGAAAGCAGCCGCCGACCTCGTGTTCCCCGGTCCTCCGGGGAAGATGGTGTCCCCGGATATCAGGTAACGGCCGGCTCTGAAGCATAGGCTGCCCGGGGTATGCCCCGGTGTATGTATTACTGTCAGACTGAGGTCGCCAACTAAAACCGTGTCACCATCATCCAGCAGCATTCCGGGAGACAATGGTAGATTCCCTGCATCCAGAGTATGAGCCGCCACGGGAACTTTCAGCCTGGCCTGTAATTCGACCAGAGCCCCGGTATGGTCGCCATGACTGTGGGTCATCAAAATATACTTGGCGTTGGTGCCCCGCAAACTGTCCATAATTGCCTCTGCTTCCGCCGGGGCATCTATCAGCACGCTCTCCTGCGTTTTCGGGCAGACCACGATATAAGCGTTGGTGCTGTAGGGACCTAGCTCCAGCCTTTCTATCCGGATATTATCGTCTTTAACTACGACTACCATTTTATTATCCGCAATTTAAGTAGGGTGCATTTTGCAGCTACGCTTCAACTCCCGTTACATCGCGCTAAAGCGCGCCAACTAAAGAGAACCATAGCATCAATAGGAATGAGCCAGTTCCCAGTAACATAAACGTGAATAAGAACATCGGTAAGATTTTCCCAGGCCTAATACCTCGTCGCAGAGTTGCCACCTGGGGCTTCTCGGGATTGTAATAGACTGCAACTGGCGTGCCGCTGCGATACTTTGAAAATAGCTTATTCACGCCCTTCTCAGTGAAGGACCCGCCAACACCTTCGCTGGATGTATATATTGCACCCCCGACGGTATATTCATAACCGACCCGAACCTGATACCAATTCGCTGTCCCTTTAACCTCCATGGCAAAGACTCCGGCATGTTCAAAAGTTACGTTGGGGTCAACAACTACCACTTTCTGGGCATTGCCAGTAGCCCCGTAGTCAGGATACATGCTTCCAAGAACATGATACCAATCCTCTGATTCGTTGTCAGGATGGGCACTTCTTACATCTGCCAATTCAAAGTAGGAGGACTTCACTATGGCCTCCACTCTTGGCCACGAGTTCGATTTTATCTCTCTGATTACTTCTGATGTAGTCAATTTTAGGAATACCCATCCAAAGAGCAGCCCCCCAAGCCCTGAGATGAAGAATACCGGAATCGCGACGTTGCTAATAGCTTTGCCCCAGGACGAGTGTACCCGTATGCGATGGATATACGCATTGAACTCTTGACTGAACGACTTCCCGGATTCAGGCCATAGTATCTGCTTCATCCCTTTTGACCGGCAATGACAGGGTAGTCACTAAACGACTTCATTATATCACGCCAGAACTGTGATATAATACTCTTTAGATGAGGACCAGTTATCATACCGACTAACCCTAAGGAGATAGTTTGAGATGACTTCACGGCGCTGGTTGTTCATTGCCGGACTGGCGATTGGCCTGCTGGCCGTAGTCGCCATCGTGCTGGTTTTAACGACATCGTCATCAGCCGATAAACCCCTATTGTCTGAAGACACTCCTGAGGGCATAGTACAGCGTTTTATCCTGGCTATCAAGAACAAGGACTATCTGACTGCCGAGAGCTATCTGGCACCCCCGCCCGATAACAAAACGCCATACCCCGACCTGCGGCAAATCCAGGTAGGCGGGCAAAGCGAGGGACCGGGATGGAAAGCCGCTCTGGGAAAATCGACTGTGCGGGGTGACGATGCCACCGTGGATGTCAGCGTTTCCGTCTTCAGACCCGGCGGCCCTTTTGAGAATTCAGTAAACACCTTCCAGGTTACCTTCTTTCTCAAGAAAATAGGCACCGTCTGGAAGATTACTTCCCCGCTCAACCTCTGGTGGATTTATTAGACTGTTTGGCGAGGATTGAATGAGCATTATCAAACGAGTCTATTTCTACACTGTATCCATCATCACCCTAGGTATATTCGCCGTCGGCGTGCAGATTCTGCTACGCCTTATTTTCGATTTACTTACCGGCACCAGCCAGGTACAGGTTGAAGCAGCGGGCTTCAAACAACAACAACTAAGCCTGGGGCTGGCGATGCTGGTGATAGGCGGGACACTATGGACTTTGTTCTGGCGAGCTATCCAGAAACAGGTGTCCGGAAATCCGACTGAAATAGGGTCGGCCATCCGCAAGCTCTTCCTCAACATCATTTTAGTAGTAAGTGCCCTGGTTGCCCTTACAGCTACCGCCGAAGTCCTTAACTGGCTGATGCGCGGGGTACCGCGGGAGCCTGTCATCCCCGGTAGACTGGCAACGGCAATAGTCGCCGGCAGCATCTGGTACTACCACTGGCGAGTCGCTGAGAAAGAGGGGGCACCTTCACCGGCGGCACAGACATTAAGGCGCTGGTATGTTTATATCCTCTCAGCCTGGGGGTTAATCACCTTAGCCATTTGGCTGGTGCAACTAATCAGCCGGGCTATCCTGTCTTTACCCATCTGGGGAGAAGCTATAAGCAGCAATTTCTGGAGCACTGCACTTAGCCGCAGTCTGAGCTGGATACTGGTCGCCGGGGCTGCGTGGTACTTCCACTGGTTCCGCATGGCTAAATCCGATACCGACTCTACCCTCCGCCAGGTCTACCTTTACCTTATGGCTATACCCGGCGGGACTATCGCCGGACTGGTGGCGCTGACCACAGCTGTATACAAAATCATCAGGTTTATTCTGGGCAGTCTGGATGTTGCTCCCAACGTGCACTTCCAGTTTCTCGGCTGGACAATCCCCACCATGCTGGTAGCTGCCGCTATCTGGGGTTATCACAAACAGGCAGCCCAGGAAGAGGCCGCCCGGCTAACGGAACGGAAGCTTTCCGCCCGGCGGATTCACTTCTACCTCATGTCCTTCATAGGCCTTGGCACGCTGATTGCCGGACTGATTATATTGATTGGCATTTTCATCGAACTCCCGACCAGCGCAGTCGGCCCAGCCACCGTAACCTCCACCCCCGGATGGTGGCGACAGCAACTCAGTCTGAGCCTGGCACTACTGCTGGTAGCTTCACCCATCTGGATGTATTACTGGAATAATGTACTCCGCCTGGTAGCTGAAAACGGCAATAACGAGAGGATAGCCCGGTCACGGCGTATTTTCCTGTACGTATTGGTCGGAGCCGCCATAATTACCCTGGCAGCCGACCTAGTGAACATCGTCTACCAGCTACTGAATGGACTCCTGCTGGGAAAATTCGGGGTCGAAGTCCTCCGCCGCTCCAAATGGAGCCTGCAGACCTTGTTTGTCGCCGCCCCGGTGCTATGGTATCACTGGCGTGTACTGCGGCAGGACCAACGCCTCGGCGCCGAGCAACTACTGCCACACAAGACAGTTACCATACTGGCAGGTGAGCCAGCGCAAGAGCTGGTTGCCTTGATTGAAAAGAAGCTTGGCTCACCGGTGCGCCGACTACATTACAGCGGACAGCCTGCTGAAGCAGTGCCCACCCTATCCGATGAACAGGCTGAAAAACTGGTCAATGACATCCGGGCGGCTCCCGTTGATAAGGTCATGGTCGTCATTGCCGGCAGCCAGGCTATGGTGCTGCCCTATAAAGAGAAATAACCGGGGCACTCCCTCTTCAAGTCATTACTACAGCCTCTGTAGCCACCACTAAAAACATTAAACCTATGTTCAGGGTGACCAAAACCTATCCCCCTAACCCCCTTTCCTTGTTAGGGAAGGGGGAGTGAATATAAGAGATGGGCTTCGCCTCTCTCTAAAACCTCTTCCCCTCTCCAAGACTGGAGAGGGGAACAAAAGGGGTGAGGTTGATAAACATAAAATCACCGATGAGCGCTGAGTTAAAGTATATTATCTTTCATACCAATGCGGGCTGGATAGGAATACTGAGCTCGGCAAAGGGACTTCTCAGCACTACTTTACCCCAGCCATCCGCACAGGAAGCGCACCTGCAACTTGGCCCTGAAATGAATCAGGCTATCCGGTCGCCCCACCTCTTTGCCGATTTAACCGAACGCTTCAGGGCTTACTTTAACGGCCGCCAGACAACCTTCCCCGATAAGCTCGACCTGTCAGGGAC
>JACQOM010000167.1 GCA_016202525.1 Chloroflexota bacterium
ACCGATAACGGCAGCGGCATTCCCGCCGGAGAGGTGACACTCGCCTTCCAACGGCACGCCACCAGCAAAATCAGAAATTTCGCCGACCTGGAATCTATACTCAGCCTCGGCTTCCGCGGCGAGGCGCTCCCCAGTATCGCCGCCGCCGCCCTGGTGGACATCACTACCTGCGCCGCCGGCGAACTGGCCGGCAGCCACCTCAGCCTCAAGGACGGCATTATCGTCGACCAGACCAGCCAGGGGCACCCGCAGGGCACCACGGTGACCGTGCGCAACCTGTTCCGCAGCCTGCCCGCCCGACTCAAGTTTCTGAAGGCACTGTCCACCGAGAGCAGCCATATCGCCGATGTCGTCAGCCAGTATGCCCTGGCCTTCCCCGAGGTCAAGTTCAGCCTGTCCATCGATAACCGCACCACACTGACGACCCCCGGCAGCGGACGGCTTATCGATAGCGTCATTGCGGTCTATGGCGTCGAGCTCGCCAGCCAGATGCTGGAACTGAACCGCAGTGATAGCGACTGGGCGGGTGATAACGCTGGCCCGGCCGTAACCGGACTGGTCAGTGCGCCGTCAGTCAACCGGTCGAGTCGCGGCTACCTCAGCTTCTTCGTCAACCGCCGCTGGATAAACAGTCGATTGCTCTCCTGGGCGGTGGAAGAAGCCTACCACGGACTGCTGATGACGGGGAAACACCCGGTGGCCATCATCAATATCTCCCTGCCGCCCAGCGAGGTCGATATCAATGTTCACCCCACCAAGACCGAGGTCAAGTTCCGCAACGAACGACTCGTTTTTGGCACTGTCCAGAAAGCGGTGCGGCAGGCGCTGGTGGCAATGGCCCCGGTCCCCAGGGTCGATGAGGTCGCCACTGCCTACCGGGGAGCACCGACTCAGCCAATCCAGCCTTTATGGAGGCCAAAAAGAGATGAACACCACCCAGCCCCGACCCGACCTGCCACGGAGGCACAGCCAACCCCGGCCCTTTCCCTGCCGGCTTTACGACTGCTGGGGCAACTGGCCGGCAGCTACATCATCGCCGAAGGCCCCGACGGTTTATACCTTATCGACCAGCATGCCGCCCACGAGCGCATCCTCTTCGAGAAGATTAAGCAGCAGCTGTCACGACAACAAATAGAAGTCCAAGGCCTCCTTGAGCCGTCAACACTGGAGGTCAATCCCCAGCAGGACGCCGTTCTGAAACCGCGCTACCAGGACCTGGCCGAATTCGGTTTCAATATCGAGCCTTTCGGCGACAGGACCTATCTGGTGCGGGCGGTGCCCGCCCTGCTGCATCAGAAAGACTGGGCGGGAGCCCTCCGGGAGCTGCTGGACACACCGTCAGCGACTACCCCGAACGACTGGCGGGAAAATACGGCCATCTCCATTGCCTGCCACAGCGCCATCAGGGCCGGCCATACTTTGACCGACGATGTCATGCGGGAGTTACTGCGGCAACTGGAACAGGCGGCCATACCCAATACCTGTCCCCACGGTCGACCCACCATGATTCACCTGACCTCAGGTCATCTGGAAAGAGAGTTCGGCAGAATCTGAGTCAACGCAATTGCTTACTGGGATAAAATAACGATAACGGCGCTATTCAGCTCATGGACAGCCGACTCACCTTTTGGTTTCGATAAAATTCCTTTTAAGCATCTCAGCGAGACCCTTGGCATCATCAAGGGAAAACTGGCGGATTTGGCTGGGCAGAGGTTCATCGGTGGCGATGGCGATAACCCCTTCGATGTTTTCCGGCAGAGGTCCGTTCTCATTGCGGTGCACGGCTATCTTCGGGGCGGTATCCCGCTTGAAACCTTCGGCCAGGATAATATCGTAGTCTCCGCCGAAGACTCGGGCGATTTCACCCAGGGTAGTGTTAGGGCCAATCGATTTGACCAGCACCATTCTAGCCCGGGAACTGATGATGGTGGCATCGCTGCCCGCCTGCATGTAGCGCCAGCTATCCTTGCCCGGCTGGTCGAAGGTCATACCGTGGGGAGTATGCTTGATGGTGGCCACCCTGTAGCCCATCGCTTTCAACTCCCGAATCAGCTTCTCGATAAGGGTCGTCTTCCCTGAACCGGAATTACCCACCACGGAAACAATCGGCGGCATTCTCTCTCCTTAGCCATTCCTGGTGATTCAATCTTCTTTCCTGGCACCGAATATCTTACTGCCTAATCTTACCATATTGGCGCCTTCCTCTATGGCAACCTGATAGGAATCGGTCATACCCATCGACAGATATTTCATCTCCACATCAGGCAATCCCAGCTTCTTAATCTTCTCGAATATCTTCCTCGTTTCGGCAAAATAGGGCCTCAAATCGGCCGCATTGGCCAGAACCGGTCCCATCGTCATCAGCCCCGCTATCTTGATATGATGTAAAATTGAAATCTCACTGACCAGCCGCTCGACATTTTCCGGGAATACGCTCGATTTCTGCTTTTCCCGACCGCTGTTGACCTCAATCAATACCGGCATTACCTTGCCGACCTGAGCACACCTCTTGGCAATCTCGCCGGCGATTTCCACGGAATCGACCGTCTCAATCATATCGAAAAGCGCCACGGCTTTCTTCACCTTATTTCTCTGCAGGTGCCCGATGAAATGCCATTCGGCCCGCTTGCCGATGAGCCGGTAAGCCCTCTCCGCTTCCTGCACATAATTTTCCCCGATAATCTTAGCCCCGGCCTCAATCGCCGCCAGTATTTCAACCGGCTGCCTGGTTTTAGCCGCGACCACCAGTTGCACCCCGTCCGGCAGTTCACTCAATATCCGGGCAACATTGCGTTTAAAGGCTTCCATAACTTGATTCACTAATTTTAGCAGTAAAGAGGAATGATTTCCACACTGTAACTTAAGATTGTCTGGCTAGCAACTTGTATGGCTAATTACAGAATAGAATATACTCTTGCTATTGAGCTATCAACCTATTTATACTAGGGTTGTTCTATTAATATTAGTACTTTGACCCTGGCTTCAGATTAACTCATTTTGACGTCATCGTCGACCATTTGATGGAGGTATTGGAAATGACTATTGCCCGAAAGATCGCCGACTACGCTGTAGGGTTCGACTATAAAAACCTGCCTCAGGAAGTGTTGCAGACGGGTAAGAAGGTACTTCTGGACACATTGGGTTGTGCCATAGGCGGCTATACCAGCGATGCCAGCCGGATTGTGCAAAGCTTGATGACAGAGTTGGGAGGGTCATCGGAATCGACTATTATCGGTAGCGGTCTGAAAACTAACTGCCTCAATGCTGCACTGATCAATGGAATCATGGTGCGTTACCTCGACTACATGGACCAGATTTCAATACCTGTCGGCCGCTGGTATGCGTATGCTCACCCGAGCGAGGTTATTCCCGGAGTACTAGCCGTGGCTGAGCGCCAACACCTGTCTGGAGTCGATGTGTTAGCTGCCATCGTCCTGGGCTATGAGCTATCAGCCCGTTTCTGTGAAGCGACCACCATTGTCCCCATGGCCAAAAAAGGGTGGAATTCTGATACTTTAGGAGCCTACATCATGCCGGCGGTAACCGGTAAAATGCTTGGTCTTAATGCCGGTCAGATTGAGAATGCCGTAGGTGTCTCAGGCTGTCACGGGATGGTTCTGGACATCCTGGATTCGGCGGAAGAAGAATATACTATGACCAAGAACACGAGATTTCCATTTACAGCTCGGGAGGGAATCATGGCCGCCCTGCTTGCGCAAAAGGGATTTACCGGCCCAAACAGAGTGATGGAGGGTAAAAGCGGTTTTATCGACTCTGTCATGGATGGAGATTTCGATATCGACAAACTCACCGATTTCAGCGGCAGGTTCAGGATTCTCGATACTGAGTTTAAGGCATGGGCGGCGTGTGGCACTATGCAGGGACACCTGAATGCCACCTTTAACCTGGTGAAGGAACATGACATCAAGCCTGAAGATGTTTCGCAAATCAGAATCTGGGCCGGTACCCGTAGTGTGGAACACACCGGTGCCCCGGTAAAGCGTTATCCCAAAAACAAGGAAACAGCCGACCATAGTACTTATTATGTTACCGCCATCGCCATCAGGGAAAGACAGCTCGGCCCTGACCAGTATACCCCGGAAAAGTATGCCGACCCCGTGATCAGGGCACTGATTGATAAGATTACCCTGGAGATAGACACGAAACTGGACCGCTTTGGCCGTGCCGGGATTACCGAGATTACTACCAGGCAGGGTGCCAAATACAGCTGTCACATCGACTATCCCAAAGGCCATCCCAATAATCCGATGACCGATGAGGATATCCGCGATAAATTTATGGCTCTGGCGAACAAATTTATGAATAAGAAGCAAACCGAACAGGTCATCGACACTATCTATCACTTAGAGGAACTGAACGACATCAGTCACCTGATGGGTTTGCTGGTATTTCACCACCAGGGCAGATGACTTGGAAACCCCTTGACTATTAGCCCCGAATGTATGAGAATGAGATTACTAACGACAATAACCCGCATTGAATCTCAGTACAGATTATATAATTATGCGGTCGTGACTTCGGGGCGTAGCGCAGCCTGGTAGCGCACCTGAATGGGGTTCAGGTGGTCGGAGGTTCAAATCCTCTCGCCCCGACCA
>JACQOM010000168.1 GCA_016202525.1 Chloroflexota bacterium
CGATATCTACCATGCAGGTGTTCTCGTCCATGACAATCATGGCACCGGAGCCCATCATCGAGCCGACTTTGGTCAACTCATCGAAATCCACCGGCAGGTCGAGGAGGCTTTCCGGGATGACGCCGCCGGAAGGACCGCCGGTCTGAACGGCTTTGAATTTTTTGCCGCCGGGAATGCCCCCGCCGATGTCATAGACAATCTCCCGCAAGGTTATGCCCATCGGCACTTCTACCAGGCCGGTATTGTTGATTTTGCCGACCAGCGAGAAAATCTTGGTCCCCTTGCTGTTCCTAGTGCCTATTTTGGAATACCAGTCCGCGCCTTTATTGATTATCAGCGGGACATTGGCCCAGGTCTCCACGTTGTTCAGGTTGGTCGGCTGATTCCATAGCCCCTTCTCGGAAGTGTGGACATATTTAGCTCTTGGTTCGCCGACATGGCCCTCCAGCGAAGCCATCAGCGCCGTGGACTCGCCGCAGATAAAAGCGCCGCCGCCGCGGTTTATCCTTACCGTAAAATCGAACCCTGAACCCAGGATATTTTTACCGAGCAGTCCGTATTCTTCAGCCTGCTCGATGGCTATCTGGGCATTCTTCACGGCCAGGGGATACTCATTGCGGATGTAGATATAGCCCTGGTGACTGCCGATGGCATAGGCGCCGATTATCATCCCTTCCAGAACACTGTGGGGATTCCCTTCCATCAAGCTTCTATCCATATAGGCGCCGGGGTCGCCCTCATCAGCGTTACAGATAACATACTTGGTGTCGCCGTGGGCGCGCCGGGTGCTTTCCCACTTGATGCCGGTAGGGAAGCCGCCGCCGCCACGTCCACGCAGCCCCGACTTCTTGACCTGGTCGATTATCTGGTCCGGAGACATCCCTTGCAGTGCCTTAGCCAGCGCCGCATAGCCACCGACCGCCAGGTAGTCGTCGATGACATTTGGGTCAATCGAGCCATTATTGCCGAAGACAATCCGGTTTTGTTTCTTGTAAAATGGTATTTCAAGCTCATGGGTTATCTTTTCTTTGGTCGCCAAGTCGGTAAAGAGCAGCCTTTCGATGACGTTCCCCTTGACCACAGTGTCAGCCAGTATGGCGGGGACATCCCTTTCCTTTACCCTCTGGTAGAAAATGTCCTGCGGTTTGACGACTACCAGTGTCCCCCTTTCGCAGAAGCCGTGGCAACCGGTAATCCTTAAATCCACCTTGCCGGCCAGGTTCTGTTGAGCAATCTCCTGTCTGAAAGCCGCCGCTACCTTCTCGCAGCCATGGGCATGGCAGCCCGTCCCGCCGCAGACCGTTACCATCGCTCTTTGCGGGTCTCTCCGGGCCATTATTGCTTTTCTCAGCTTTTCCAGTTCAGCAAACGAATTTACCTTTA
Organism: Chloroflexota bacterium; assembly: GCA_016202525.1. The sequence goes on from JACQOM010000168.1 coordinate 1,384, forward strand.
CCACCGGTTCTGGCCTCCGCACAGTTAAGTATAGTTTTTCAACACGGCAACGACTTTATCGGTAGTCATCTCTCCGTGATATTCCTCGTCGACTTTTACGATGGGACCCAGGGCGCAGGCGCCGACGCAGTTAACCGTCTCCAGGGTAAATTTAAGGTCTTTAGTGGTAGCCCCGGCGTTAATCCCCAGCTCCCGCTCAATCTTCTCCAGGACTTTGTCGGCTCCCCGGACATGGCAGGCAGTGCCCAGACAAACATTAATCAGGTAGCGCCCCCTGGGCAGCAGGCTAAAAGCCTTGAAGAAGGTGGCGACGCTGTAGACCTGGGTGAGAGGAATAATCAAACCTTCACAGACCTGCTTCAAGGCGTCTTTAGGCAGATAACGGTATTTCGCCTGAATATCCTGTAAGATTGAGACCAGCATACTCTTGTCATGCTGGTATTTGTCTAATACCTGGCTTACCGTTGCTGCTAGCTCCTGGTTCTCATCGCCCATTTTTTGCTTTCTCCACCAGATTGTAATATTCTCTTCTGACCCTCTCCTGAATCATAGTTATGTTATCATCACTCAGATGACGGAATCTTCCCTGCAGTTTCATGTATTCCTTAACCGGTTTTAACTGCGGCGGCTCGATACTCATTTTGTACTTCCCGTTCACCACTTCATATAGCGGAAATATTCCCGTCTCCACCACCAGGCGTCCCAGTTTGACCGCCAGGTCGGTAGCGCACCGCCAGCCGGTAGGACAGACGGAGTAGATGTGGATGTAAGCAGGTCCCTTGACTGCCGCTCCCTTGGCTACCTTTTCCATCAGGTCGAAGGGATAGCTGGGAGAGGCGGTGGCGACATAAGGTATGTCATGAGCGGCGACAATGGCCGGCATATTCTTTTTCCAGCTAAATTGCCCGGTGCTTACCTTGCCGGCAGGAGAGGTAGTGGTCGAGGCACCGAAGGGAGTTGACGAAGACCGCTGAATACCGGTATTCATATAGGCTTCGTTATCAAAACAAAGATAGAGGAAGTCATGTCCCCTTTCCAGCGCTCCTGATAACGCCTGAAGACCGATATCACTGGTGCCGCCGTCACCGGCAATAGCTACCACATCGATATCCTGAGTGGGACCTCTGCCTTTCCGCTTCATCGCTTTAAGCCCGGACTCGACACCGGAAGCTACAGCGGCGGTATTCTCGAACAGGGTGTGAATCCAGGGAGTGCGCCAGGTCGTGTAAGGCAGTTGCGAGGCAACGATTTCCATACAGCCGGTGGCATTAACGACTATCATGTTGTTGCCCAGAGCTTTACAGGCTAGTCTTACTGCCAGCGCTTCGCCACAGCCGATACAAGCCCGGTGCCCTGGAGCGAATTTCTCTTTCTTGGTGGTTAATCGGGGGACGTAAACCGAAAACTTTTCTATCATTCCCTGACTCCGAATATCTCGAATTCCTGCTTGCTCTTCGTCCTGGCGAGCTTGATGCCCCGGGTAATAATGTTTTCAAATCCGGCTACGGTAATATCCCTGCCACCCAGCCCGCCGACAAAGCTGACTATCTTCGGTTTTTTGGTTTCATTGTATAGGGCCGCCTTGATTTCCGAGCAGACCGGGCCACCCGGCCCGCCTACGGAGAGTGCCCTGTCCAGGACAATAAGGACTTCGGCACCGCGCACTGCCTGGCGTAATTCCTCGAATGGGAAGGGACGCCACAGGCGTAGCTTGATTAAGCCGACATCCTGTCCGGCTGCCCGCATATTGTCCACAGCCACCGATGCCGTCTCGCTGAAACTGCCCATAGTCAGTAAAAGTGTCTTGGCGCCTTCACTATGATAGCTTTCCACCGGCAGGTACTGCCTCTCGAATATTTCAGCGAAGTTATGCCAGCACTCGAAGATTATCTCTTTGGAGGCTCTCAGGTTCTGTTCCTGTGCCCACTTGGCTTCGGTATAGATGATGGGCGGAGCAAAATCCCCCATGGTCACCGGTCTATCGGGGTCCAGCGGCAGGGGGTAGTCGTTGGGTGGCAGGAACCGGTCGACCTGGCTCTTTTCGGGAAGAAACATGGGCTCGATCATGTGTGACAGGTGGAATCCATCCAGGTGAATCATCACCGGCAGCAGAACACGTTTATCTTCGGCAATACGGAAGGCGCAGATGGTATTATCGACTGCCTCCTGCCCGTTCTCGACGAATATTTGTATCCAGCCGGTGTCCCGCACTGCCATGACATCAGAATGATCGCCCCAGACACTCAGCGGCGACGATAAAGCACGGTTAGCGACCGCCATAACTATGGGCAGCCGCATTCCTGAAGCGACATACAATACTTCATGCATTAGCTCCAACCCCTGGCCAGCAGAGGCGGTAAATGTCCGTGCGCCGACCGCGGCCGAACCCAGGCAGGCGCTCATTGCCGAGTGCTCAGACTCGACAGGAATGAACTCAGCATCTAGCTCACCGTTCGCCACTAACTCAGCCAGGTGCTCGACGATATGCGTTTGCGGAGTAATAGGATAGGCGGCGATAACATCGGCATCGACCAGCTTGACCGCATCGCTAACGGCTATCGAGACTTCAATCCCTGTTCTCTTCGCCACTATTCCTCCTCATCTACCATGGTTATCACCTTGGTCGGACACTCTTTAGCACAGATGCCACACCCTTTGCAGTAGTACATGTCAGCCTCGAAATAGCCCTGCTTATTCTGCCCGATGCATCCTTCGGGACAAAACATATAGCAGATTCCACACTTGATACATTTGCTAAAATCGTAAGTCGGGTGCTGGGAGCGCCAGTCGCCAGTACGGTACTGGGTGGCATTGCCCGGCTCGGTGACGATGGAACCGATTTCCAGGTCTTTCCAGGTTAGTTCACCTTCAGTTTTAGCCATTTGCTATTACTCCCCGATTAAGGTTTCTTGATAGGCTCTGGTCATCGCCTTGAAGTTCCGCTCGGCCAGTCTGCCGAAGCGGGCCTCCAGCGGCTCAGTCAACGATTCTAGTTTAACGATGTTAGTCACCTTGAGTAAAGCACCAATCATGGTGGTATTGACAATCGGTACGCCGAGAAGCTCCCGGGCAATCTTTGTGGCATCGACTGTGGCCATCCGTCCCTTAAGAGCCAGCTCCGTCCTGAGTTGCCCGGCAGTTTTCTTGGTGTTGATAATAATGATGCCATTATCTTTCAGCCCTGAAGTAACCTTACTAACTGATAACAGACCTGGGTCGAGCACGACCACCACGTCAGGCTCGGTTATTTCAGCTCTGATTCTGATTGGCTGGTCATTGTGTATCCGGTTGAAGGCTAAAACAGGGGCACCTCTTCTTTCCGGACCAAAACTGGGGAATGCCTGGGCGTATTTGCCTTCATTGATAGCAGCTCGGGCAACCAATTCGGCTGAGGTAACCGCGCCTTGGCCACCGCGGCCATGCCACCTGATTTCAAGAAGTCCGGTTGTATCTGCCACCATAGTCTCCTGTTTTACTTCATAAATAATTTGTCTGCTATTCATGGTCACTCACTGAAAACGCCCCTGGAGCGACTCGAACGCTCGCAACCAGCTCCGGAGGCTGGTGCTCTATCCACCTGAGCTACAGGGGCTCTTAATCATGATACCCTATTAGCTGATGGAAAGGCAACCAATTCCTGTTTAACCATATCTGATAATTAACAACAGCCAGAACAGGCTAACTACCATAATCGTTGCCGGTATAGCGTACTTACAGTATTGCCTCCAGCTAATCGGGTGGCCTTCTTTTTCGGCAATGGCTAACCCGACCACATTGGCTGAAGCCCCGATGGGTGTGGCATTGCCACCGATGTCTGTCCCCAGGGCCAGCGTCCAGGCCATAGGAGGTAATGCTAACCCCGTTGTCTGGGACAGGCTGGAGATTACCGGCACCATGGTCGCGGCAAACGGAATATTATCTATTATCGCCGAGGCAACAGCAGAAATCCAAAGGATTACAGGTATCACGAAGAGGATGTTGCTTCCTGATGCCTTGCCGATATACTCGGCTAACATCTTCAGTAACCCGGTTTCTTCTAATCCGCCTACGGTAATAAACAATCCAATGAAGAAAAGCAGCGTCCGCCAATCCACCCGCTTGATAATATGCGGGGCTTTTTTGTATGCCGTCGCCAGCGTCAATACAGCCGCAATAGTACCGATTAGTGCAACCGATAAGCCGGTTGTAGCATGGGTGACAATCAGAGCTACTATCAAGATAAAGATGGCCGTGTTTATCTTGAAAAGGAACGGGTTGCTGATTGCCTCTTTAGGCTCAGGATAATGCTCGGTAGAGGAGTTTGATTCAGTCTGGTACGAGAATAAAGTTTTACGGAAAGCGAAATAGAAGAAGCCGAGGGATAGCAGCATCCCTGCCCAGGCAATCAGGCCGGTGTTGACCGCAAAATCGATAAAGGTATAACCCAGAGCAGTACCGATAATTATATTGGGCGGGTCGCCGCTCATTGTGGCCGCACCGCCGGTGTTAGCGGCAAAAATCATGGCAATTATTACCGGCGCCGGGTCGAATTTAAGCAGATGAGACAGCTCTATGACGATTGCCGCCATAAATAATAAGACGGTAATACTATCGATGAACATTGCCAGGAAGCCGGCCAGCAGCATAAAGCTAATCAGAATGGGAATAACCTTATAGTTGACCATTTTAGCCACATGACGGCAGAGCCATTCGAAGAAGCCGACTTCACCCATGCTCTCGACCATAACCATCATGCCGCCGATAAAGATGATGGTCTGCCAGTTTATTCCGTGGGACATCACCTGCTCTTTTCCCGGAAGCCAGAAGCGGGACTGCCCGAGCTGCCCCAGGTTCAAGACAGTGAAAACCGATTGTGGGCTTTTCAGAATGGTAAGGAAAACGACGATTAAAGTGAGAGCAGCGCCGATAAGGGCCGGGATGAAGCGGTGCACCTTGCCGATGATGATGGCAATAAACATGGCGATGAAGATAGCAAGAGCGACAATTTGGCTCAGTTCCAGCATTTATTTAGCACACCTGCTCATACCTTATCCCGCAGATACGATAGCTCAGGAAAAACAGATGCCATTATAACAGAACATTCTGGATTGTAAAAGAGACGTTTATCCCCCGCTTTGCTCGATTTTACTGAGTGTTTATTAACCCACGGATAAGGTTCTAACTAAAAATGACTTTAGAAAGTCGTGGGTACTAGAGGAATTCAGCAAGGTACTATTAGTTTTAGTTGTCATTGCGAGCCGAAGGCGAAGCAATCCGTAACCTTTAGTAAAGGGTATTGACAAACTTCTTGTGTCTGTGATATTCTACACTTTGTCGATTACATTAGTCGACAATGAGGTGAAGCCAATGAAGCTATCTACCAGAGGACAATACGGCACCAGAGCAATGTTAGAGCTGGCTATTCATTACGAAGAGGGGCCGCTGCTCTTAAAAGATATTGCGCGGAGTCAGCAGATTCCCTTGCGTTATCTGGAGCATCTGATTGCTCCTCTTGTTGCCGACGGTATATTACATAGCGTGCGGGGCGCTAAAGGCGGGGTTTCCTTAGCCAGGCCTCCGGAAGATGTGAAACTGAGCGAGATTATCCAGCTTCTTGAAGGCTCGATTACTCCCGTAGAGTGTGTTAATAATCCGGGGGTATGTAACCGTTCCAAACTGTGTGTTCCCCGGGACATTTGGGGCGAAGTCAAGAAAGCGATAGATAATGTCCTGGAATCGACGACTTTACAGGATTTGGTAGAGCGGCAGAAGAGGAAAGAGAAAACTGCCGAGACAATGTACTACATCTAGCTCGTTTCATCAAGACACAAAATGCTATTCATTAGGGAGAACCAAGAAATGTCAGAACTGAAAATTGAAAAACTCAAGTATAAGACCATAGAAATACCCAAACTGACCAGAGGGATTGCCAAGGATGCTACCGGACTCATCGGGAATACGCCAATGGTCAGGTTAAACCGTGTGACCGATGGGGCAAAGGCAGAGGTTGTTGCCAAACTTGAATCTTTTAATCCGGCCGGCAGCGTTAAGGACCGAATCGGGGTAGCCATGATTGTGGATGCCGAAGCCAGGGGGCTTATCAAAAAAGACACGGTCATCATCGAGCCTACCAGCGGCAATACCGGTATTGCCCTCGCCTTTGTCTGCGCTGCCAGGGGCTACAAGCTTATTCTCACCATGCCTGAAACCATGTCACTGGAGCGCCGACATTTACTATCTATCTTCGGCGCTGAGCTGGTATTGACCCCCGGAGCGGAAGGAATGCCCGGAGC
>JACQOM010000183.1 GCA_016202525.1 Chloroflexota bacterium
GATTACCCCTCACCTTAATCCTCTCCCTCAAGGGGCGAGGAAATATTTATCCTGATTTATGCAACGAGAGTGTTAAATACGAGGAGGTAAGTTATGGGACTGACAATCATTGAACATGTCGAGCATCCTTTTGCCAAAGGTAACCTGAGCTCTGATGGAGTCCAGTGGAGCGCGGAAAAGACGACCTCTACCGATGACTATGAAACGGTGGAAGTGGTTACCGTAAACCCACCGGCACTGGGCAAAGTTATTGAGTTTGAGTTCGGGCTTACCTGTGCAGTCAAGTCCAGCAGTACTTTAGAGAGCGTTCTTTTCAAGTGGCAGGCGCGCAATAAAGGGGGAAGCTGGGTTGACCTTCATGCTGAGGTGACTTACCCGCCTAATGCTTCAACCTATAGAGAATATACCTATAGCGGTCGTTTCAAACCGGTAGCCGATTTTAATGCCGTACCGTTCGATATTCAACTGCTAATCAAATCAGGTTCGGCTGGCGGTGAGAACGCCGTCGGCAAGACCAAGAACTCAAGCTATGTCCGGGTAATCTACTCGGCTTCATGAGGTGGCTGATGAACTTTGTATATGACTCTAGTTTAGTGCTCTACCTGCCTCTTTACGAAAGAGACGGCGCCTCCTTCATGTCGGCGGATAAGCACGGGCATTTATGCACGGTTACCGGCGCTTTATGGAGACCGAACGGCAGATATTTCGATGGCATCGATGATGATATCGACTGCGGTAACAGCAGTATCCTGGACCTGACCGATGCCTATACTATCGAAGTCTGGCTGTCTTTGCGCAACAAGACCGGCGAGAGGGATGTGCTCTCCAAAAGGCCGGCGGCCAATAACGGGGGGTATGTCCTCATTTTTAGCAATGGTTCTTCGGCTCCTGTCCTTTACCATTACACCTCTGGCTGGACAGGGACCGTCTGCGATACTGAAATAGCGCTCGACCGTCCTACTCGGATAAGTGTTACCAAGAAAGACACGGCGGTAGTCTATTTCCTTGACGGTGAACAAAAGAACACGGTTACTCTGGCCGGAACGCCGACGATAACATTGGCCAACCTGATGCTGGGGCGTTATACGCAGGGTGGGGGTGGGGCTTTTCCCGGCGAGATTTATGAGGTGCAGTTTTATAATAACCGGGTTTTAACTCCCCTGGAAATCCGGCAGAACTATCTGGCAACTAAATGGAGGTATCAATGATTTATCGTATTTACACTGAGCTTAGACGAAGTGAGGTAATCGAATGAAATACAGAGTGAGGCTCGATTTGTCTTTTGATAATGAAGCTGACGCTCAGGCTTTAATGACTTACGCCAAAGACCAATCCACCAAGGCGGTGAGTATCAATGAAGGTCTGCCCAACGCGGAGATAGCCTTCTGCGATTTGGAGATTTGCTATCATGACGACCCTTCCTCGGGTAAGGGCTGTGAAAAGCTGGAGCGGTTAGAAATTAGAAAGACCATTGTCTGAATAAGGGGGGTGAAATACTATGAATCTGGCTGATATGAGAACTATCGTCAGGCGTGACCTGCACGATGAGGATTCGTCTAACTACCGCTGGAGCAATAATGAAATCGACCGGCACATTTCCCACGCCGTCAAAGACTTTTCGGAGTCGGTCCCTTATGAGCAGAAGGCGGTTAAAGCCACTACTTCAGGCTCAAGGGAACTGAATATTGCGACCATCACCGACCGTATTATGGTGGAAGCTGTGGAGTACCCGGTGGACAAGTTCCCCAGAAAATACCAACGTTTCAGCCTGTGGGCGGATACCCTGATGCTCCTTGGTGATGAGGTGCCCGATGGTTCCAATGCTTATATCTACTACGGCAAGCTTCATACCCTCGATGCCACTACCTCGACCATTCCCGCCAAGTACGAAGACTTGATTGCTGCCGGCGCTGCTGGTTATGCCGCCATCGAATGGGCGGCTTACGCTGTCAACCGCGTTAATGTTGGCGGTAACACCACTCCGGCCGAGTTTCTTAGCTGGGGCAAAGGCAAGCTTGACTACTTTAGGGATGAATTGAAGAGACTGGGCAGGAGAAACCGGGTCCGAGCCCGCACTCTTTACAAACCCTACTATCTGGTGGTCTCCAAATCGGCCGACTACGGACCTTAATTCACGCCGACTTCGGCGGAAGGGAACGATTAAGAACGATGAGAACTCTAGCGGCAACATTGCTGGCGGCTCAAAAGGAAGCCAGTCATACCCCCTATGTCAAGGTGGAGGCGACTAACCGGGTTGCCGATGTGGTCAGGCTTGACTGGGAGAGGTTGTATACTGGCATAGAGGACGACTACTTTCATGGTCTGACCATGCCCGGAGACGGCTCGCTTATCCGGGCCAGGATAACCCCGCCGGCCGATGGCAGAAAGCTGTATCGACAGAGAGTAGCTAACCCAGGCCCTTCATCGGATTTCAGTGTCTGGATTTACACCAGCCAGTATAACTGTGTTGTGGTGGCGGCCGCTTCTCTGGGGGCCGAGGTGTCCATTTTCTGGATAAACTCCTCGCGGGAAATCCGGCGTATCAAAAGCACCGACTATGGCTTTAACTGGGGCAGCTCCGAGCTTATCGAGTTCTCAGCTAACACTGCTATTTTTGGTCTGGCGGCTGATTATAATCCCAACGGTGATTTAGCTATATTCTTTGCTTACCAGGCGACGCTCTATGTGAAATTGCGTGTTGGTGGGA
>JACQOM010000172.1 GCA_016202525.1 Chloroflexota bacterium
CTTTACCGGTGCTGCCGATATTCAGGATTTCGACTTCAATTTCCGCTGTATTGCCCTGATACAGAGATACGGCCTCGACGACAATTCGTCGGCGGCTATTTGCGGCTTTGCCATCGACCTTTACCAGAAGGGTATTTTGACTAAAGAGGATACCGGCGGACTGCAACTGGAATGGGGCAACCCGGAAGCCGTTCCGGCCTTGCTGGAGAAGATAGCGCACCGGGAAGGTATCGGCGATGTGCTGGCCAATGGTATTTACAAGGCCGCCCGCCAGATTGGCCGGGGGGCTGAACAGTATGCTTATCATGTAAGGAAACTCGAACCCCGGGGCAGGCCGATGCGTGACCTCTCACAATCAGCCAAGCATATCCTTAATGACCGCCAGGATAGCTCCCCATGGGGCAACGTTAGCTATGAGATGATGGGGAAACGGCCTAGAGAAAGAACTGTGGACTCAATATACTGGCCGTATCCAGAAGAGTGGAAAAAAGATTTTCCTTCATATACGATTGAAACATTAAGTAAAACCGTGGTTTATGAAGCCGAGGATTGCGACCTAGCAGATTGCAGCGGTCTCTGCCACTTTACTTCTACCGGTAGGGGGTCTGCCTTGACTCTGCCTTGGGAGCACGTGGCGTTGCTCTCATATGCTACTGGGCTGGACCTGGATGAAAAACAGGCAAGACAATACGCCCGCCGCACCAAACTCCTTGTCCGTGCCTACAACAGCATCCTTGGAGAGACAATGAGGGCGGAAGACCTGCAAGGGCAGTTCTTCACCGGGGACCATGACAACCTTGTTAAAATGCTGGAAGAGACCAACAAACTGATGGGATGCACTCCAGAAGGTTTCCCCACCAGAGAGGCTCTGGAAGAACTTGACCTAGATTATGTTGCCGAGGAGTTAGAACGCCGGGGCATTTTGCCCGCGCCGGCGGCTATTTCAGCGGTATAAACATCAGTCAGGAGGTAATGCTGTGGCTGTAGCGCCTAATATTGACCCGCAATATTTTGCCCTGGAAATCGGAGCAACCTGGATAGTATTAAATCAGATGTTTGGTGGAACGCCGGAGGGAAGGGCCAAGCTGGAGGAGTGCCGCTGGCTCAAGGGGGAACTGGTCTTCGACGAGATTCAGAAGAAGCTAAAAATCCCGCGCGGTGACCCTTTAACCGTCGGTAAAGCTATAGCCGACTACCTGCGCCAGGTTGGCTCCAGCGACACGGAGCTACACAAGTTTTCCGATACCGAAATGCTGTATGAGATGAAGCGAGCGGTCATGGAACCGTGGTTTCCTGTATTCGATGCCCACCAGTCACAGAATCCGCTGAGACCATTGCCAGCAGCCGCCTTATTCCGCGCCGCCTTCAAGAGGCTGTGCAATATGAAGCTGGACATTATCCAGGTATCGGATGAGATGCGGGCAACCTATCTGAAAGGTAAAGCAGGGCAATTGTGGCGCCTTTCACCCATCAAGTAAATCCGTAGAACAAAGCAAAGAGAAAGGCTGGGTACTTGAAGACGCCCAGCCTTTTCAATAACCAGTCGATTCAACAGGGTTAGCTCTTGGGTCTGGTCTCCTTTGATACTCCCTTCCAGGCATCCCCTTCTCTCTTGGCACGCTCCAGTATCGTCTGTTCCGCAGTCCGGTAGTCCGCATAGGGCTTATCGCGGAGAGTAAGATACTCTCTCAAAGGCATCTGACGGAACTTCTCGCCCCACTGTTTTAACGGTTCGGTCTGGCCCAGTTGTTCCTGCATTAAAGCCGTTATCTCCAGACCCAATTTCCATCCCATAAACTCGTAGGCTTTATTTAGCATCCTCTTGCGTATACTGTTGGCCTGCCAGGGAATCAGCGCTACCCGCTTGGCAAAGGACTCGGTAAACTCATCGATATCCTTCTGAGGAACGCAATAGGTGGCTGCACCCAAACGGTGCATTTCCTCACCGGTGATACTGTCACCGGTATAGACCATCTCTGCCGCTCTCATCTTCGGTAAGAACCAGGGGAACCACATCAAGTCAGGGGCTGACATGGCTCTGATTGCCGGATAGCCGAACTGGCAGTCAGGAGTAGTTACCAGCAGGTCGCAAACACTCATCAAGTCCGAGCCTCCAGCCAGCACATACCCATGAGTTTGGGCAATGACAATCTTGGATAGCTCCCAGACCTGCCAGTACTGGTTAACCAGATAACGGTGCCAATGCGAATCGCCTATATATTGGGAGCCAAAATCCGGTTCGTCAACCCCGGCATTGCCACCACCCAAGTCGTAACCGGTACTGAAGGCACGTCCGGCACCCTTGAGGACGACCACATTAATATCTTTATCCTTTTCAGCCACCTTGAGAGCATGGAAGACCTCAGAACGAAGCTGGTGGCTCAAGGCATTCAATCTCTCCGGCCTGTTCATGGTGACCTTGGCGACATGGGTCTCATGGTTTGCCTCATAAATGACCACCTTGTAATCAAGGGGCTTATTGTACCAGGAATCACCATGCATCTCGTACGGCGCCCTGGGTGCTTTTAAGTCCATTTCGACACCCTTTGTCAACGGTGCCCCACCCGGACCCTCCTGCCTGCCTCTCTCGTATGCCATCTGAAATCCCTCCTCATTCAAATTCTCTGTCTAACTGTCATTTTCTTGGCAGCCTGCACTATACTGCACTGCAGGCTATCAAAGAACAGCTAGAGTTAACCGTAAATCATCGATTACTCTAATATCTTTACATAATATATGTGAAGACTATCACCTCCTTTAGCCTGGATATTAGTATAATAAGGTGATTCTACACTTCTGCGGCGACCATAGTCAATTATCCGGTGTTGAGCCTCGGTAGCCTGTTCGCTCAAGATTCTAACAGGCAAGTAGTGGAGGGAGTCTCATTTACAAGACCTGTTTTCTAGGGGAAGCTGTCAAATGGAAGAATAGAAAAGAAGCCGTAGAAATACCGATATACATATAATAATATAATAGGCCAAGGAGAAAGCCGAAGATTAGATACCCAGTTTCTTCGCCAGCATCTGGCGTATTTCTGCGACGGATGCCTGCTGCCATGCCGGATACCTGGCACGGGTGCGTTCTCCCACCAGTGCCCGAATCTCCTGCTCGTTGCCAGCCGGGTTCTTTTTCTTGACTTCCGCTTCGATTTTTGCCCGCTCCTGGTTGGCAAATTCGGGACGCTCAATCCAGTGGCAGATATATTGCTGGTCTTTGGTATAAAATACCACCGTAGGCAGGGACATGAATTGCCCCTGGTTCAAGAA
>JACQOM010000181.1 GCA_016202525.1 Chloroflexota bacterium
GAATACACCCGGAGGGCTGCTGGAATCAACAGAGAAGATAGTCCAGAAGATTATGAATGCCGATATCCCTGTCGTTGTTTATGTCCTTCCCAAAGGCGCCTGGGCAGCTTCCGCCGGCACCTTTATTACTCTATCGGCTCATATCGCCGCGATGATGCCGGGGACTACTATCGGCGCGGCCCATCCGGTAAGCGGCGGTGGTGAGCAGATACCGGAGACGCAAATGAAAAAGATAACCGAGTTCTCGGCCAAGTGGATAAAAACCATTGCCCAGGAGCGCGGCCGCAATATGGATGAAGCCCAGCTAGCCGTAACCGAAAGCAAATCATTCACCGATATCGACGCCCTGAAGGCTAACCTCATCGACCTCAGGGCCGACAACCTTGTCGACCTGCTCGCCCAGATTAACGGCCGAAAGGTCACTTTAGCCAACGGACGGAAGGTCGAAGTCAATACCACCGGCTATGAAATAGTTAGACATGAAATGAGCACCATCGAGCGCTTTCTGCACGCTATTAGCGATCCCAACATCGCCTATGTTTTACTCAGCCTGGGTACTTTAGGCATTATTGCCGAGGTTTACAATCCGGGAACATTCTTCCCAGGGACCGTCGGTGCTATCAGCCTGCTGCTGGCTTTCTACTCTCTGGGAGTCCTCAACGCCCAACTGGGGGGCGTATTGCTTATCCTGCTTGCCTTTGGTCTATTTATTGCCGAGCTATTTACTGCCTCCGGTTTACTCACTGCCGGGGGCATCATTGCCCTGGTCCTCGGCTCAGTAATTTTATTCCCGGGAGGTGGACCATTGTCACAAATAAATCCCTGGTTGATTGCCACCGTAGTCATCATAATTGCTGCCGCCTTTATCTTTATCATCGGCCGAGTAATACGGGTACACCACAAACAGGCATATTCCGGCCGGGAGGAATTGGTCGGTAAGAAAGCCCTGGCTAAGACAGCTCTGGCGCCAGAAGGGATGGTACTCTTTAAAGGAGAACTATGGACAGCAGTATCAGAGGCAGGCCGGGTGGAACCCGGTGAGGAGGTAGTTATCAATAAGGTCGATAGTCTGAAACTATATGTGACCAAGAGTCAATAAAGGAGGGAAAGTAAATGGACTTAATTGTTGTCGGTATCATCGTGTTAGCCCTTTTCATAATCCTGCCGATGTCGGTCAAGATTGTCCAGGAGTATGAGCGAGGGGTCATTTTCCGCCTGGGGCGGCTGCTGGGGGCGAAAGGCCCCGGTTTCTTCCTCATCATTCCATTCGTCGACCGGATGGTCAAGGTCGACCTGCGCGTGGTGACTATGGATGTCCCTTCGCAGGAGGTAATCACCAAGGATAATGTTACGGTTAGAGTAAATGCGGTGGTCTATTTCAGGGTAGTCGACCCGGAAGCCTCTGTCGTCAAGGTCCTAGACCATATTAGAGCTACCTCTCTGATATCACAGACAACGCTGCGGAACGTGCTGGGGCAATCCGAGCTTGATGAACTGCTGACGCAAAGAGAAAAACTTAATCAAATGCTACAGAAGATAATCGACGAACAGACCGACCCGTGGGGGGTAAAGGTCAGCATCGTCGAGATTAAGGAAGTCGAGCTGGCCGAACAGATGAAACGGATGATGGCGGCTCAGGCCGAGGCGGAAAGGGAAAGGCGGGCCAAAATCATCCACGCCGATGCCGAATTCCAGGCATCGGAGAGACTGGCTGAAGCCGGAGCAGTCATTGGCCGTGAGCCAACGACACTGCAGCTTCGCTACCTGCAAACACTGGTTGAAGTGGCCGCCGATAAGAATAGCACCATCATCTTCCCCATACCCATAGACTTTCTTAAAGCGCTTGCCCGCCTGGCCGGGGATACCAACCCGCCAGAAAAGACTAAATAAATAGCCGGTTAAAATTGGGGGTTGTCTACGGATACATTAAGAGGGGCGTCATGCCCCTCTTTTCCCATCCCTTTCCGGAAATTTTTAATTCAGTCGCGCAGAGTGACATCCCCAACAACAATCCTGGTAAGTTTACCATCCACCCCACGCAAGAACAGACTGCCGTTCCTGTCTACCGATTCAGCTACGCCCTCTTCGACCTCTTCCCCTGACTTCACCCGCACCTTTTTGCCCAGCGTTACCAGCCTGTCCCGCCACTCCTCGTAAACAGTACCTCCGCTCGACAGAGACAGATACAATCTTTCTAGCTCAACTAACAGGCACCGTAACACTTCTAACCGTGATACATCCTTACCCAGTTCATCGGAAAGACTGGTAGCAATCGGCGTAATCTCGGGGAAATCAGCCAGTCTGAGGTTAACGTTTATCCCGATGCCGATAACAGCATATTTAACCGTTTTGCCTCGCACATCGGTCTCAATCAAAATCCCGCATACCTTCTTACCATTAATCAGGACATCATTGGGCCACTTAATCTGTGGCTTCAAGCCGGCGGTCTGCTCGATGCTGTGAACCACCGCCAGAGAAGCTATCATGATAAGAGAAGGCAGGATAGTTAGGGGCGGGTATAGAATGATTGACAGTGGCAAACTACCTATGGGTGACAGCCAGACACGCTTTAGCCGCCCCCTGGCGGCAGACTGCTCATCAGCCAGGACAATCGTTCCCTCGGCGGCTCCCTGCTGTGCCTCTTGCCGTGCCAAATCCATGGTCGAGGTCAGGCGGGGATGGTAAACTACCCTCTGCCCTACAAAACCGGTCACTAAATCCCGGGTAACTGCCTCCGAGGACAAACTCTCTTCAACCATGTATCAAATACCTTAAGGAGCAAGTTTAACCATGGTCCAGCGGCCGTTATTCAAAGTGTGCCTTTCCCTGTCGTGAAGCCAGTCGCGCTTACCTTCCCAGAATTCTATCTTTTCCGGCACCAGGCTATACCCTCCCCAGGAATCCGGACAGGGGATAGGTTTACCCCGGTAAATCTGTTCGATATGCCTTGTTTTTTCGACCATTTCTTCCCGACCACTGATAATACTGCTTTGCCTGACGGCTGCCGATGCAGCCTGATTTGCCCTGGTGCGGGACTCCCAATAGAGTCTGGCAGCTTCACGAGACATTTTCTGAACCTTGCCATCGATTCTGACCTGACGAGGGGGAACGTTCCAGTAGAAAAGCATTACTGCCGATGGATTTAGTTCAAGCTCTTTCCCCTTATCGCTTTCATAATCTGTATAGAAAGAAAATCCGCCGTCAACGAGCCCCATGAACACGACCGACCTGGCTGAAGGCTTATTATCCGGAGCTACGGTGGCAAACGTGGCAAAATCAGGCCGGAACACATTCAACCAGGGAAAGATGGCTAAAAGCACTCTTCTGAGCAACTCGAAGCTTCTCGCTACCAGATAGTTTTTGGTGTTTCCTCTTTTAATCGTCTGGTTCTCTGAGTACCAGGCCGAAAATTTCTTTAAAGGGTCGGTGGCAGTGGTGTTGTCATCAGGCATATTCTCTTACCTCTCTGTGTTTTAAGGGATTGCTAAAAAGCCCCCTCGGACATTTTTCGTAACAACTCTAAATATAGCACACATCATGTGCCTTTCGGCATTGTAAAAATACTCAGGATACAATAAAATCAATGTTGGCTTGGGGAGGGGTCGCATAGTGGTCTAGTGCGGGCGCCTGCTAAGTGCTTAC
>JACQOM010000190.1 GCA_016202525.1 Chloroflexota bacterium
TGAAGGAGAAGAATAATGAATTTTACTCTTTCTGAAGAACAGCAAATGCTCAGGAAAATGGCGCGCGATTTTCTGGTCGATAAATGCCCCAAGACACTGGTCAGGGAAATGGTGGCGGATGAGAAGGGCTATTCGCCGGCACTGTGGCGGGAGATGGCCGGGTTAGGCTGGATGGGGCTGGCCTTTCCGGAAAAGTACGGTGGCAACGGCATGAGTTTTCTCGACCTGGCAGTGCTGCTCGAGGAGATGGGGCGGGCCTGTCTGCCGTCACCTTTCTTCTCCACGGTAATTCTCGGCGGTCTGCCAATCCTTGAGGTGGGCAGCGAGGAGCAGAAGCAGCAGTATTTGCCCCGTATCGCCAGCGGTGAGACAGTCTTTACCCTGGCTTTGACTGAGGACAGCGCCCGTTATAATGCCGCCTCGATAAACACTAAGGCGGTGGCTGATAAAGATGCCTATGTCATCAGTGGCACCAAGCTTTTTGTCCCCGATGCGCACATTGCCGATTATTTGTTGTGTGCTGCCAGGACTACTGAATCAGGGGCTGCGGAAAACGGGATTACTATTTTTATCGTGGATGCCAGAATTCAGGGTATCAAATCTACAGTTTTAAAAACGATTGCCGGCGATAAGCTGTGCGAGGTGGTTTTCGACCGGGTGCGAGTGCCCAGGAAGAATATTCTGGGTCGGGTGGACGGGGGATGGAGTGTAGTATCAAGGGTGATAGAGCAAGCAGCCGTAGCCAAAAGCTGTGAAATGGTGGGCGCTATGCAGCAGGTACTGGAGATGACTGTTGCCTATGCCAAGGAAAGAAAGCAATTCGACCGTCATATCGGCAGCTTCCAGGCAATACAGCACTACTGCGCCAATATGGCTACCGATGTCGATGGTTCGAGATTCACTACCTATCAGGCAGCCTGGATGCTGAGCGAGGGTCTTCCCTGTGCTAAAGAAGTGGCTGTCGCCAAGGCCTGGGCGGGTGAAGCCTACGGTCGGGTTAGCACGCTGGCACATCAGGTCCATGGTGCCATCGGCTGCACTCTCGACCATGACCTGCAGTTCTATACCAAACAGGGCAAGGCGGCGGCGCTTACCTTTGGCGATGGCGATTTTTACCGGGAGGTAGTAGCCCGGACAATGGGGCTATGATGCCATAGATTCCAGACTGGACAATACCTCGTTTATCGTTTCCTGGGCGGTGGAAGCACCGCTGGTGATACCGATATGGTGGTGACCTTTTAGCCAGGCAGCCTTGATTTCTCCGGCAGTTTCAACCAGGTGGGTCGAGCAGACTGTGGCGCATAGCTCGGCGAGGTGGTTGGTGTTAGCGCTGGTATGGCTGCCGATAACGAGCATCAGGTCTACCCGGCCGGCCAGTTCGATGGTGGCTTGCTGGCGTTCCCGGATGTCATGGCATATCGTATCGATAATACGCAGCTCGGAGTCTTTCGTCAGGGCAAAATCGATAATATTCTTGACGAACCTGTTAAAGTGAGCCGGTATCTGGGTGGTCTGCGATAGAATTCCTAGGCGGCGCGGCAGTGGCTTGACTGTGGCAATGAAATTATCATCCAGAGTAGCCATCCCCTTGCCGCCAGCCCAACCGAGAATACCTTTGACTTCAGGGTGGTCGGCATCGCCGTAGATGATGACCCAGAAGCCGGACCGTGCCAGGCGGCGGGCGGCTATCTGGGCGCGGTGCACAAAGGGGCAGGTGGTGTCGATAACTTCGGCGCATTTGCTCCTGAGTTCCTCTTCTATCTGCGGGATTACCCCGTGAGTACCGATAGCCACAGTACTACCTTTGATGTTTTCGATGCTGTCGGCTACGCTGATACCGATGCCGGCTAGTCTCTGCATTACCTGTTTGTTGTGGACGACCGGACCCAGTGTCTCCACACGGTTACGTTCACGGGTAATCTTCTCCAGTATATCGATGGCGCGCTTGACCCCGTAGCAAAATCCGACTCCGGCGGCTTTTTTAATTTTAAGTGCCATCGGACTTTCCTGACTCCGCATAATGACCCCGGTATTCTGTAGGCAGAAGCTCGACGATGTGTCCCATGATAAAGTCGGTTAGCTCAGCCAGCCTTGCTTTAGATGACTTGCCATCTACTGGAGGTAGGTGGAACGGCATGCCGATATTGAGTGTTATCTTCGGGCGGCGTAGCAGCCAGCTTATTCCCCTGATTTTTTCGGTGCCGGTAATGGCAACCGGCAGGATGGGCGCGCCGCTACGCAGGGCGATTAGTGCCGAACCGGGGAAAGCCGGCTGCAATTGAGCATTCTGACTTCTCGTTGCTTCCGGGAATATGACCAGAGCCGAGCCTTCGGCCAGGACTTTCTCAGCCTGACGGAATGCCTGTCTGTCCACCTGCCCCCGGTGTACGGGGAAAGCGCCGAAGCTACGGATGATATAGCCGGATAATCGGCCGCGGAATAGTTCTTCTTTGGCCATGAATATTACTTTTCGTCCCAGGCTAACCCCGATTATCGGCGGGTCAGCCAGGTGAAGATGATTGGCTACGACCAATAATGGCCCCTGGCCGGGAATATTTTCTCTGCCCCTGACCTGATATCGAGTAAACAGGAACATAATTGTTCTCACGACTGATCGGCCGGCATTATAGACCCAGGATGCCATGCTACCTCACACGGGAAGATATTGTTGATTGCCCTTTATAGTATAGCTTATGGCTGATGATAAGGACAAACGATGATTTGTTGCCTTTACTCATTCTTGGTTGCGGTAATATTCTAATAAAGAACGTCAATCTTTGAAAGGATGACCTATCCCTTTACCCTTTCTCTTTTAAGGGAAGGGGAGTGTAACTATTAGAGATGGGGCTTCACCCCCTCTCTAAACTCTTTCCCCCTCTCCAGAAATGGAGAGGGGGATTAAGGGGGGTGAGGTTGAGAAACAACCAGGTTAGAAACAACAATATTGAGAAGAACCGTTCTGTTTATTAACCTCACCCTATGTCTTGCTTAAAGTCATTTTTTGTACCATAATGTTATTAGTATCTGTGAGGGGGGAATATGGGGAACTTGACCATTGGTAAGCTCAGAGGCTTGCAGCAGATTGCTGACCGGGGTGGTATTCTTACCATGTGTGCCATGGACCATCGCGGGTCACTGCGCGGTATGATTAATCCCCAAAACCCGAAGCAAGTCAGCGATGACGAGATGGTCAAGCGTAAGCTGGAGCTCTGTTCCTGTCTGGCGGAACACGCCAGTGCTGTCTTGCTCGACCCCATATTCGGCGCTGCTCAATGTATCAGCCGGGGTGTCTTGCCCAAAAGTACCGGACTGCTGGTCAGTATCGAAGCCTCCGGTTATGAGGGTGGAGACGAGCAGCGTTTGACCACTTTGCTTGAAGATTGGAATGTCGAAAAGATTAAACGGATGGGCGCTTCGGCGGTGAAAATTCTGCTCTACTACCGTCCGGATTTGAAGCAGTTAGCCCGCAGGCAATTGGACACGGTGAATGAGGTGGCTAAAGATTGTATCAAGTATGACCTGCCTTTTCTGGTCGAGCCGAAGAGCTATCCGGTAGGCAATGAGATTAAGCATCCGGAGCAGCTTGCGGAGCGGCTGGGGAAGCTGGTGATTGATACCGCCCGTGATGTTACAAGTCTGCCGATAGATGTGCTCAAAGCCGAGTTTCCAGCTGATATGCGCTACAAGAAAGACAAGGCGGAACTGACCGAACTCTGCCGTCAACTGGACAGGACATCGCCGGTTCCCTGGGTTCTCCTCAGCGGCGGCGTGGATTTTGAAACGTTCTACCAGCAGGTAGAAATTGCTTGCCGGGCCGGGGCATCGGGTTTTCTTGGAGGTCGTGCTGTCTGGCAGGAGGTAATGCGTATTGGCACTGCCCGGGAGAGAGTGCATTATCTATCGACTGTTGGGGTTGACAGGCTGAAAAGGCTAAACGAGATAGCCGGCAAATACGCAACACCCTGGTACAAGAAGATTGGTTTAACCGCCGGGCGGCTAAGTGATGTGCCTGATGGCTGGTACAAAAGCTATTGACAGCGCTTGACATCCCAGTAACGGTATGGTCTACAATGATATATACAGGTACATGGAGGTTACAAGAATGGAACGTGTAGTGTCATTATGTGGTGCTGGCAGTAAATGCTGTCCGGCCGTAGAGGTCAGTCAGGATGGAGTTGTCATCGGCGAGGGAGAAAACCTGGTTAGGCTTACCCCTGAGCAGTGGGACCTTATCGTTGCCAAGGTCAAGTCCGGCGAGCTGGCTACGTTTGAAGAAATGACCTCGGATTACGGCTGCGATTGCGGTTGTTGCGAATAGATTAACCCGGCTTGTAGACTGATTAATCGATTAACAAACTGTCAATGAGTCTACGTTTAGTCATCGGCGTGTACGTAGTTTCTATAGCTTGTTTTACTATGGCAGTGTTGCCGATGAGCTAGCGGCCACCGGGCAAGGGGTTGAGTCAATCGTCCGGATGGAGCCGTGTTCCAGGAATACCCGCCGGTCAGCCAGCTTGCCGATATCTGGGTCATGAGTAACGATGATTATGGTGTGTCCGTCCCGGTGCATCGCCTGGAATAGCTCCATTACCAGTTCCTCATTCTTCTGGTCCAGGTTGCCGGTGGGTTCGTCAGCCAGAATCAGTTTTGGTTGATTGATGAGGGCGCGGGCGATACATACCCGTTGCTGTTCACCTCCAGAAAGCTGGGACGGCATATGGTGTAACCGGTCGCCCAGTCCGACACGTTCCAGAGCCTGCTTGGACTCTTCTTCGTCAGCCATACTATGAAAGTACTGTGCTAGCATTACGTTCTCCAGAGCATCCAGGTAAGGGATAAGGTGGAACTGCTGGAAGACGAGTCCTACCGTCTCCTTGCGGAATCGTGTCAGCTCGGTACTGTTAAGTTTATTGATATCCGCACCATCGACGATGGCAAGCCCGCTAGATGGTGTATCCAGGCAACTGATAATGTTGAGCAAAGTAGTTTTCCCGGAGCCCGATGGCCCCATGACACTGAGCCACTCCCCTTTCTTTATCGAGAGGTTAATGTTGTCGAGGGCACGGACCCGGCCGTTATAGTCTTTGCTGACGTCTTTTATCTCCACCAGAATATCATTGTTCATATCTTATTCTCTTATTCACCTCTTAAAGTAATTACTGGCTCTACCGTGAGAGCGGTACGGACCGGACCCAGGGAGGCTACTGTCGCCA
>JACQOM010000186.1 GCA_016202525.1 Chloroflexota bacterium
GGGATAAGGACAGACTGTTACGGCTGGTACAGACGAAGCTGGGTGATACCTTGTTTTTGGTGGTGTCCAACCGGGAGCCTTATGTTCATACCCTTTCCGGTGACGAGATAGTATGCCAGCGTCCGGTTAGCGGACTCACGGAAGCCATCGACCCGGTGATGCGTGCTTCGAAAGGAATCTGGATAGCCCACGGTAGCGGCAATGCCGATTGGAAGGTTGTTGACGCCCATGACCGGGTAGCGGTGCCGCCGGAGAAACCGGAATATAGCCTGCGCCGGGTATGGTTGGCCGATGACCAGGTAGCCGGGTTTTACCTCGGTTTCTCCAATGAGGCGCTCTGGCCATTGTGCCATGTTGCCTTTATTCCACCCATCTACCAAGATTCAGACTGGACCACCTATCAACAGGTGAACCGGATTTTTGCCGAGGCAGTTGTGCAGGAGGTGGCAGACCGCAAGGCAGTGGTACTGGTGCAGGACTACCATTTTGCCCTGCTTGCTCGCTTACTTAAGGAACGGAATCCCCGGCTCACCGTCGGCCAGTTCTGGCATATCCCCTGGCCCAGCCACGAAGTATTCCGCACCTGCCCCTGGGCGAAAGAGATATTAGAGGGCTTACTGGGCAATGACCTGCTGGGTTTCCATATCTCTGCTTTTTGCCATAATTTCCTGGATTCAGTGGAACATATCCTGAAAGCTAAAGTAGACCGGGACAAAATGACCGTAGCCTACCGTGGGAAGACTACTGTTGTAGAGGCGTTCCCGATTAGCGTGGATTTTGACAATCTTTCCCGGGAAGCCGGAACCAAAACGGTAGAGAAAGAAATGGAGAGTCTGCGCCGTGAGTTTAATCTGGAAGGGAAATATATCGGCATCGGTATGGACCGTATCGACTATACCAAGGGCATACCGGAGAGATTGCAGGCGCTGGGCAAATTCTTTCAGGATTATCCCTCTTACCGGGAGAAAGTGGTCTTTATCCAGGCCGGCATACCCAGCCGGACCGAGATTGAGAGCTATCAGAATCTTTATCAGCGGATTGACGGACTGGCGGGCAACCTGAATGCAAAATATGGTAATGACTCCTGGCAGCCGGTGGTTATGATGACAAGGCAGTTAACCCCGGTCATATTGGCGGCGCTACGCCGTTTGGCGCACTTTTGCGTGGTCAGCTCCTTGCATGATGGCATGAACCTGGTGGCTAAAGAATTTGTTTCTTCACGGGTGGATGGGGATGGAGTCCTCATCTTGAGTCGATTTACCGGGGCCGCTGAGGAGCTGGGGGATGCTCTTCTGATTAACCCGTACGCTATCAGCGATTTTGCGGAGAAAATAAAACAGGCGATAGAGATGCCGGAGGCAGAGAGAAGACGGCGGATGAAAGCGATGCGGAAGATAGTCGCCAGCAATAATATTTACCGGTGGGGAGCGACTAGCGTCTCCCGGCTTATCTCAATTGCGGGGGTCTAGTGCAACATCTTTTTCAATCGTGGCAATATTTTTCATCAGATATTAGAGCGGCTGCGCACATTCTGCTTCTGGCCGATTATGATGGTACGCTGACTAAAACCGTCAGCCGACCGGAAGATGCGATTCTACCAGAGAATGTCAGGAAGATGCTGCGTGCTCTGGCGGGAAAAGAGGGTTTTAGCGTGGGTATTATCAGCGGGAGGTCGTTAGCGGAGGTCAAGCGGCTGGTAGACGTGGCCGGGATTTATTATTCCGGTAATCACGGACTGGAAATAGAAGACTCCGGGTTCCATTTTCTTCACCCGGTAGCCAGTATAGCCCGGGCTGAAATAAAAGACCTTGACCGTAAATTATCCTTAATGTTGAGCAGTATCGAGGGAGTTATTATCGAGAACAAGGGGTTGAGCTTAAGTGTGCATTATCGTCTGGTCAAGGAGAGTGAAGAAAAGGCGGTGGCCGAGATTTTCCACAGGGTTGTTTCACCACGCGTCATTGCTGGCAAAGTCCGGATTGGTTCGGGGAAAAAGGTATGGGAGGTTAGACCACCGGTAGACTGGGATAAAGGGAAGGCAGTGGTGACAATCCAGCAGAAAATAAAAACATTGCTTGGGATAGAAGAAATGATAACTATCTATCTGGGCGATGATAACACGGATGAAGATGCTTTCAGAGTTACGCACCGTCCGCAGGGCTGGAGCATATTTGTCGGTGATAAGAAGGCCTCATCGAATGCGGACTATTGGCTTAGTTCTGTTCCGGAAGTGGAGACCTTCCTGTCCCGGCTGCTTGAGTTAAAATAAGCAGTGGATAAGTAAGTGTGCCGTTAGTTTGAATGGTTCTGGTCTGTTTTAACGGTAGTGTCATTGCGAGCCGAAGGCGAAGCAATTCGTGACGTGAAAGGAACACCATCTCCTCCCAGATTGCCACGTCGTCCTTCAGCCGAAGGACTCCTCGCAATGACAAATACAAAAGTATCTTTTGAATTGAAAGGCACTCAGTCAGTATGGTATTATTTTGTATCTATCGTAGCATTGAAGTTTGGGTTTAAGAGCCTGTTAGTAAAAGAAAGGGCAAGCATGAAATTTACCAAGATGCACGGTGCCGGCAACGATTTTGTTCTGGTGGAGGGGGATAAGGGGCAGAATGATTGGTCTCAGATAGCGATAAATACCTGCGACCGCCATTATGGTATCGGTGCCGATGGCTTATTGGTGTTATTGCCTTCTGATGTCGCCGACCTGAGGATGCGTATCTTTAATGCCGATGGCTCCGAGGCCGATGCCTGCGGTAACGGGCTGAGGTGCATGGTCAAATACTTTGTCAGTGGCCGGCTGAAGAATTCCGGGGTCCGTGAAGTCCTTGTGGAAACGATGGCCGGGGTCAGGAAAGGCCAGGTTTATCATACCGCGGGTAAAGTAACCAAAATCAAAATCGCCATGGGGCGACCTGGATTTGCCGCTAAAGATATTCCGGTATTAATCGAGCCAGGCCAGAAGAATGTAGTTGACATAAAATCAATGGTAAGTTTTTCTGTTGCCGTAGATGGCAGGGAGCTACCGATGAACTTCGTCTCGATGGGCAATCCCCACGCCGTCTATTTCAGCCAGCAGCCGGTAGCCGATTTCCCTCTGTCTCAGCTCGGGCCGAAGGTGGAGCATCACCGGCTATTCCCGAAACGAATCAATTTTGAGGTAGTCCAGATGTTAGACCGGCGGCGGGCGGAAGCCCGTGTTTGGGAGAGAGGGGTTGGTGAGACACTTGCCTGTGGCAGTGGTGCCTGTGCCATCGCGGCGGCCGCCCGCTTACATGGTTATATCGATAATGAAGTGGCGATAAAACTGCCCGGAGGCGTCCTGGAAGTGGAGTGGGATGGCGTAGGAGAAGTATTGCTCAGTGGCCCGGTAGAAACGGTCTTTAGCGGTGAGTGGCACCTTGTTAAGTAAAAACGATAAATATTTATGAAGATAAGGAGTATGTGAAATGAGATTGGCTAAACGCATCGAACACCTGCCCCCGTATCTTTTTGTCGAGATTACCAAGAAGATTGCCCAGAAAAGAGCCAAGGGCGAGGAGGTAATCAGCTTTGCCATCGGTGACCCGGATATCCCGACTCCGTCACATATCATCGACCGGTTAATTCAGGCGACCAAAGACCCGGCGAATCATCGCTATCCGGAGACGGATGGTTTACCGGAACTGCGTAAGGCTATTGCCGAGTGGTACCAGAAACGCTTTGGCGTCTCGCTCGACCCGGATAAAGAGGTATTGCCCCTTATCGGCGCTAAAGACGGCATCGCTCATATTAACCTGTGCTTCATCGACCCGGGAGATATTGCCCTGGTGCCTGACCCGGGCTATCCGGTGTACTCGGTGGGTACACTGCTAATGGGTGGCAAGCCTTATTACCTGCCGCTGACGGGGAAAAATAATTTTCTGCCGGATTTAGATGGTATTCCGGAATATATCGCGAAATCAGCCAAGCTGCTGTGGCTAAACTATCCGAATAATCCTACCGGCGCCATAGCTGACATCAGTTTCTTCAATAAGGCAGTCGAGTTTGCGCGCAAATATGACATTGCTATCTGTCATGACGGGCCTTATACCGAGGTCGCCTTCGATGGCTATCAGCCGGTAAGCTTTCTGCAGGCGAACGGTGCCAAGGATGTCGGCATCGAGTTTCATTCTCTGTCCAAGACCTATAATATGACCGGCTGGCGCATAGGTATGGCCGTCGGCAATGCCACCATGATAGATGCCCTGACCAGAGTTAAATCGAACCTGGATTCCGGTATCCCGCAGGCTATTCAGTATGCCGCAATCGAAGCCCTGAGAGGTCACCAGGACTGCATTCAGGAGCACAATGCCATTTATCAGAAACGCCGTGACCTGGTGGTCGATGTGCTCAATAGTATCGGGCTGGAAACCAAGCCGTCCAAGGCAAGTCTTTACCTCTGGGTCAAAGTTCCCGAGGGTTATAACTCCATCGATTTTGCCAGCGCTCTGCTTGAGCAGGTCGGCGTGGTGGTCACGCCGGGCATAGGCTATGGCAAGAGTGGTGAAGGTTACGTGCGCTTATCGCTGACCATTGCCGATGCCTCGCTGGTGAAAGGTCTGTCCAAGTTGGCCGGCTGGCGTGATAGTAAAAACAGATTCAAAGCTAAAGTAGTTTGACATAACACAAGGAGATAAACTATGTTTAAGAAGATTGACCATATCGAACTAATCACCGGTAATATCGAGCGGACGATTGATTTTTATACCGGAATCCTGGGTTTCAAGATGAAGGAAAGGCGGAAAATGTCTGCTTCGAGGGGCCCGTCTCGAATGCGGGAAATCGTCTATCTTGATTTGAATGGTTCTGTCATCGAACTGATGTCGGTGGAAAATCCGGCCCCTCCGTCAAAAGAGCCTTGGCAAATCAGCTACCCGCGCATTGCCCTGGAAGTGGATGATATGGATAAGACCGTTGCTTACCTCAGGGAAAAGGGAGTCAAAATATCACGGGAACCGGTGAACCTAGGAACATCGAAACGGGGAGAAATCGAAGACCCTGACGGGCTGTCAATCGAACTAAGACAGTGGGGATGAGAAATCAGCGCTCATAGGAGAGGGTTATCGGACGGAATACCATGATAGATGCCCTGACCAGAGTTAAATCGAACCTGGATTCCGGTATCCCGCAGGCTATTCAGTATGCCGCAATCGAAGCCCTGAGAGGTCACCAGGAC
>JACQOM010000180.1 GCA_016202525.1 Chloroflexota bacterium
CGATTCGACATAGTAAGAGCCGGCCAGCGGGTCCTGCACATCGCATAGCCTGGCTTCATACTGGATGATACGGCGGGCATCCTCGTTCAACTGGAGGGCTTCACGGCTCCAACCCAGTCCCAGAGGTTCATCATAGGGCGGGACAACCCCGGGGTTACCGCCGGACAGGGCGCCGGCAATGCCGCCGATTACCGCCCGGGTAAAGTTGTTCAACGGCCGCTGGACAGTGCAGCTATAATCCCCCTGACGCGCCCACTGTGCCGGACGGTAGAGACAGGTCCGCGGATTTTTGGCGCCGAAGCGCTCCTTTACCGTCCTCGCCCACAGCCGCCTGATGGCCCTCTGCAGGGCTATCTCTCTGAAGAAATCCATGCTGCCACTGAGGTGATTAGCACTGAAACGGGGCACAAAGTCATCGACATCCAGCCCGGCATCCACACCCAGTTGAACATAAGCAATCAGATTGCAAATGGTAAAAGCCAGTGCCTGGGCCCCTGTAGCTCCCTGCTCCCTAATGTGGTTGCCGCAAATGCTGATGGTGTTCATCAATGGCATGTGCTCATTGCAATAAACGATGGTGTCCCTGACCATCCGCATCGACGGCTTAACCGGGAAGATATAAGTGCCGCGAGCAATAAACTCTTTCAGGATATCGTTCTGGGGAGTACCCCTGAGCTTCTCCTGCGGTATACCCCGCTTCTCCGCCAGAGCAATATACATTGCCAGGATGATATTCAATGGCCCGTTTATCGTCCAGTTAGAGGCGATTTTATCCAGGTCCATATCGCCTACGAATGCTTCATAAATTATCTCAATGTCCCTCAGGGTATCGACAGCCACACCCACCTTGCCTACCTCCCCCCGTACCAGAGGATCATCCGAATCAAAGCCAATCTGCGTAGGCAGGTCGAAAGCCTGGTTCGGTCCCTGCCTCCGCCCGCGAGCTATTTCACCTCGGTAATAATCACGGGTATCTTCCGGAGTCCCATACCCGGAATACTGGCCGGCCCTTACCAGACCGCCGCCGGTCATCAGGTGTCCGCTACCGGGTAGATGAGTGCTACCCGGAGCCGCCGAAGGATAAATATCAGCCGTAAAGGGATAGGTTCCTGGAAAACCTTCTTTAGCTAAGAAATCATAGTCTTTGATATCCAGAGGGGAATAGAACTGATTTGGGCTTTCATTAACGCCGAACCGTTCCAGGGATTTTTTTAGCGGTCCCTCTGTCCATTCCTTTTTCTTTTTTCCAATCTCGTCCAGTTTCTTTTTGTCAAACATCATCACCCTCTCAGCAGACATCCTCAAGGATTACAGGGGGATATTCCCATGCCGTTTCGGATACCTGATAACCTTTTTACCGCGCAATAATTCCAGGCTCTTTATCAGTTGCCGACGCGTATCCCGCGGCTCGATAACATCTTTAATATGAGCACGCATCGAGGCTTCGATGAGCGGATTCGCATACCTGTCAGTGTACTCTTTAACCAACTGCTCTCGCAGTTCTCCCGGTGTTCCTGACTTCGCAATCTCATCGGCATAAAAAAGCTCTACCGTCTGCTCAGCCCCCATTACGCCGGTCTCAGCAATCGGCCAGGCGTAGATGAAATCGGTGCCCATGCCAGGGACCACGCCCATGCCCAACGCACCACCGCCATAGGCTTTACGAATAACGACCGCCACCCGGGGCACGGTAGCCTCCGCCAGGGCATAGAGGACCTTGGCTCCATGGTTAATGATACCCCCCTGCTCCTGCTCCAGACCAGGCATATAAGCCGGAGTGTCCACCAGCATAACCAGCGGGATATTAAAAGCGTCACAGAACCTGATGAATCGAGCCTGCTTATTGGAGCTATTCACCGTCAGGCTGCCGGCACGCACCATAGGCTGATTGGCAACCACACCCACAGGATAACCACCCAAGCGGAGAAAGCCGACGATTATCTCCTGGGCAAATTCCGCTTTCACCTCCAGAAAAACTCCGTTATCGGCGATATCTCCGATTATTCGGTGCATATCATAGGCTTTACGCGGGTCGGTGGGTACAATCCCGGCCAGAGAATCATTATAGCGGTTGAGGTCATCGCCGGTATTCTGCCATACCGGTTGTTCGCTACTATTCGATGGCAGAAAACTCAGCAATTTCTTTATCTTATCGAAGCACTCATCTTCGGTCTTCACGCGGAAAGATGCCACCCCTGAAATTTGAGCGTGGACTTTAGCCCCCCCGAGGTCATCCATAGTTACGTCCTGCCCCATTACCGATTTGACGATCCGAGGCCCGGTAATGAACATATGGCTTATCTTGTCAATCATGAAAACAAAATCAGTCAGAGCCGGAGAATAGACCGAAATGCCAGCGCAGGAACCCATTACTGCCGAAATCTGGGGGATTATGCCCGAAGCCTGCGTATTCGGGAAAAATATCGAGCTACCGTCCTTCTCCTCGCGATACTTGACCATGTCCACCCCACCCGGCTGGTCCACCCGCAACGATGAGTCTATCTTCAAGCCCCTGCGACCGGGCCCATCCAGCATACCGATAACGGGAACCCCCATTTGCAGGGCCAGTTCTACCG
>JACQOM010000194.1 GCA_016202525.1 Chloroflexota bacterium
CCTTTCTGGGAGGGGCAGCAGGCTTATGAGCGTATTCTGGGCTATGCGCCGAGGTTACTGGTCGCTTCTTTTTTCGGTTATCTGGTGGGTGAGTTTGCTAATTCCTTTGTCCTGGCCAGGATGAAAATTCTGACGAAGGGTCGTTGGCTGTGGAGCCGGACCATCGGCTCCACCGTGGTAGGGCAGGCACTGGATACATCGATATTCATTACCCTGGCTTTCTTCGGTACACCTTCGTTTCTGCCGATTATCATTGTCTATCACTGGCTATCGAAGACCGCTATCGAAGTCCTGGCTACGCCGCTCACCTATGCTATTGTGAACTATCTCAAGCAAAAAGAGTCGGTTGACACCTATGACTATGAGACCAATTTCAATCCTTTCTCTGTTGCCGATTAAGAATCAGCCGGTGGGTAGCTGAGATGAAGGTCCAAATTCTGGGAGCGCACAACTGCGAATCGCAAAACACCAGGCTTGTCAGTTTGCTGGTTGACGATAGTCTGGCTTTGGATGCTGGCGGGCTTACTTCAAGCCTGTCTTTTCCAGCCCAGCAGCAACTTAAAGCGGTTTTGCTGACCCATCACCACTATGACCATGTCAGGGATATTCCGGCTCTTGCCATGAATTTTTACCTTTCTGGGGCTACCATCGATGTCTATGCTACAGCACTGGTCTATGACATGCTGACTACTCACCTGCTCGACGGCAAGTTTTACCCGAATTTTCTGGCACGGCCTCCGGAGAAGCCGACAGTTAAGTTCACCGTCATAGAGCCACTCAAGCCCGAGCTGATTGATGGTTACACTGTCCTGCCCGTGCCGGTAAGCCATTCGGTTCCGGCTGTTGGCTACCAGGTTACCGCTCTAGATGGCAAGGCGATGTTCTATACCGGCGATACCGGCCCGGGTCTGGCTGAGTGCTGGCGGCAGATAACGCCCCGGCTGCTCATCATCGAGGTCACCGCTTCGAATAGATTTGATAATTTCGGCCGGGAGTCGAAGCACCTTACGCCCAATCTACTCAAAGAGGAGCTGGTTGTCTTTCGTGAGTTGAAAGGCTACCTGCCTGAGGTGGTCGCCGTCCATATGAGCCCCGGCCTGGAGGCTGAGATAAAAGCCGAGATAACCGCTCTGTCTGAGGAATTAAATAGTCAAATCTCTCTGGGTTATGAGGGGATGGAACTGAACCTGTGAAGGAGCTTGCCTGTGATAGTCCTTATTCTTCTTGGCGTGGCAATGATATTGTTCTTCGGTCCTTTTATGTTCACTCTTGCTGTAGTGAGTCTAATCAGAGGAATCAGGTCAAAGTCATGGCGGACAACGGACGGAGAGATAGTGTCCTCCACGGTCCGAGAGTGGTTATCTGAGCCGGGTGGGATGGGAGATTTCTACGACAGGGGCGGGCAGAAATGTTACGCACCTGAGATAGTGTACCGGTACGTCATCGGAGGCAAAGACTACTTTTCCAGACGCGTCGATGCCCGCGAAATCACCGGGGGCGACGAGGGGCGAAAACGCTCCAGGCGGCTTACTATGAAATATCGTCCAGGCAAGGACGTAAGGGTCTATTACAATCCCCAAAATCCCCAGATATCAGTTTTAGAGCCTGGTTTAGCGCTTGACTTTATATTTTACTCGGAACTCATTTCGGGCGTGGTATTGCTGTTGACGGGTGCCTATTTCTTTTTTTCAATTGGGCAGGGATCCACCACTGCCTGGCCACTCCTGGTCGGCTGCTTTGTCCTGGGGATAGTGGTGGCTTATATCTTGCGGGAGGACAGATAGGGAGGGCAACTGCTCTCATTCATAAGAAGAGGCTTAATCCGGGTGAAATTCATCGTTGACAATAACGTGGGCAAACTGGCAAAGTGGCTGAGGATGATGGGATATGATACCCTCTTCTTTGCCGGCCGTGATGATTCCGAGCTGGTGGCGGCGGCTCTGGCTGAAGATAGAGTGATACTGACCAGGGATACCCGGATTATGAAAAGGCGAGTGGTTATCAGCGGACAGCTCAAAGCAATTCTTATCGAGAACGACCGGCCGGAGGAACAAAAGAAACAGGTAAGCGAAGCCCTGAATTTGAATCCTCAGTTGAAGCCGTTCACTATCTGTCTGGAGTGTAATCAACCGCTGGTGACCAGGGACAAAAAGGAAGTGCGGGGACTGGTGCCGCCCTACGTTTTTCAGACCCAGGACAAGTATATGGAATGTCCGGTCTGCCACCGTATCTACTGGCAGGGGACTCACTGGCGGGCAATGACCGGAGAACTGAAGAAATTTGCTGGAGGCTAAGTAGATGGCAATGCAGGAACACTATGGGAAAGTGACTGATGAAGTTGTGGCTTTACTGACCGGGATAGTCGGCGCTAAGAATGTGCTGACTGGAGACGAAAGGGATAATTACTCCCGAGATGAGACATTGAGAGTAAAGCCTGTTATACCGGAAGTAGTCGTGAAGCCGGAGAATGCCGATTCGGTAAGCCGGATATTAAAGCTGGCCAATGAGAAGAAGATTCCGGTTACTCCCCGGGGTGGGGGGACAGGTCTCTCCGGTGGCGCCGTGCCTATCTATGGCGGGATTGTTCTCTCTCTGGAGAAGATGAGCCGGATTCTGGAGATAGATAAAGATAATCTGATGGCTACCGTCGAGCCGGGGGTTGTTCTGTCTGATTTATATCAGGCTGTGGAGGCGCAGGGGCTTTACTATCCACTTTATCCCGGTGAAAAGAGCGCGACCATCGGCGGCAATGTGGCCACCAATGCCGGTGGCATGAGGGCGGTGAAATATGGGGTGACCAGGCACTCCGTGCTGGGACTGGAGGCGGTATTGCCGACCGGTGAGATAGTTCAGTCTGGCGGTAAGTTCGTCAAGTGTTCTACCGGCTATGACCTGACGCAGTTGATTACCGGCTCGGAAGGCACGCTGGCGGTGGTAACCAAAATAATACTGAAGCTGATTCCTCCGCCGGGTAACCGCGACCTGCTTTTTGTTCCGTTCCATAACCTGCATGACGCCATCGGGTCCGTTCCCGATATATTGCAGGAGCGGATACTACCGGTCGGCATCGAGTTCATGGAGAAGGATATTATCGATATGGTCGAGAAGCATACCGGGAAAGAGATTCCCTTGCACCAGTATCAGGCTTTTCTGTTGATAATGGTGGAAGCGGATAACCAGGATGAGGTCCACCGTATCGCCGGCCGTATCGGCGAAATCTGCCTGCGCCATGGCGCCGTGGATACCTTCATCCCCGGTAGCGAGCGTGCTCGTCGAAATCTTCTGGAGGCGCGGGAGAAGTTCTATACGGTTATCGAGCATTTTGGCGTGCTGGATATTGCCGATGTCGTTGTTCCCCGCAGCCGCATCGCCGATTTTATCGGGAAGGTAAAGGAGATAGCCGCTGAATACGAGTTGCCTCTGGTCGCTTACGGACATGCCGGGGACGGTAATGTTCACCTGCACCCGATGGGACAGGGAGCGGAGCAAATGAAAAAAGGCAAAGAGCTGCTCCGTAGAATCTATGAGGTGGGGGTGTCGATGGGTGGCACAATCTCCGGCGAGCACGGACTGGGCTTCGTTAAGAAAGACTATCTGCCGGTGGCGGCTGACAAGGGCAAAATAGACCTGATGAAGCGGGTTAAGCGGGCTTTCGACCCCAACAATATCATGAATCCGGGTAAAGTTATCGACCTGGAATAGCCTGGTTCCTCTCATTTTGGTTGTCATTGCGAGGAACGGAGTGACAAAGCAATCCGTTCTCTCTTTGCTCGGATTGCTTCGCTGCGCTCGCAATGACAGTACCAATTGATATTGAGCAAAGAATAAACCTTTCGCAGTGAAAGGGTTGACCGTAGCC
>JACQOM010000195.1 GCA_016202525.1 Chloroflexota bacterium
ATGTGCTCCATGCCTGGGCAGTAATATTACCCGGTGTCGGCGCTGCCTGTGATACCGTGCGCAACCTGAAGAGGCTGAAGCTGGTCAACCCTATCCGCCGGCTCATTGCCGAGGACCGGCCCTTCTTCGGCGTCTGTATCGGGCTGCAGGTCTTATTCAGCGGCACTGAAGAAGGCGGCTGGCAGGAATGTCTCGATATCATTCCGGGACGGGTGCGGAAGCTACCTCCCGGCCTGAAGATTCCGCACATGGGATGGAACCAGGTAATACAGAAGGTATCCCATCCGGTATTTGCTAATATACCGGACAGGGCATACTTCTACTTTGTCCACAGCTATTATGTCGAGCCTGAGGATAAATCGATGGTCGCCGGTGAGACTGAATACGGGCTGCCGATTTGTAGCGTCATTGCCCGGGGCAACCTGGTAGCAACTCAATTCCATCCGGAAAAGAGCGGCGAACTCGGCTTAAAAATGTATGATAACTTTATCAAGCTGGCGATGGCAACCAAACGCAAGCAGCCAGTAATTAACGGCAGGTAGATAATGGCCAAAACAGAGAAAACAAAATACCTGATTATCGGTAACTCCGCCGGCGGCATCGGCGCGGCTGAAGCCATCCGGAAAACAGACGGGACCGGCGCCATCGCCATTGTTTCCGATGAGCCCTACCCTGCCTATTGCCGTCCACTTATCTCGGAGCACCTCGCCGAAGGATGCTCCCTGGAAAGGATGCTGTTCCGGCCGGCCGATTTCTACGAGAAAAATAATTTCCAGACTTTCCTGGGTAAGAAGGTAGCCAAGCTCGATACCGATAAACATACCATCAAGCTGGAGAATGGGCGTGAGATTGCCTGGGAGAAGCTGCTACTATCTACCGGCGGCGTGCCGATTTTCCCCAAGATGACCGGCTCGGACAGACAGGGAGTTTTTACCTTCACCACCCTGGATGATGCCAAGGCAATCAGCCGGTACCTGGATAAGAAATCGCAGGCGGTAGTCATCGGCGGGGGACTTATCGGGATAAGCGTCACGGAAGCGCTGGTCAAGCGTGGGGTTAAGGTTACGGTTATCGAAATGAGAGACCGGGTATTAAACATCATGCTCGATGAGGAGGCGTCAGCCTTGGAAGAGGCGACCCTCAAAAAGGCTGGAGTTAAAATCATAACCAATCATACCGTATCTGAAATCAAGGGCAATGCCGGCGGAGCCGTGAGCGGGGTTACACTGGATGATGGCAGCAGTATCCCCTGCAATCTGTTGATAGTAGCTATCGGGGTGCAGCCACGCATCGAGTTGGCAACAGGAACCGCTATAAAAGTGAACCGCGGCATCGTTGTCAACCGCCAGATGGCTACATCCTGTACTGACATTTACGCCTGCGGCGACACTGCCGAAGCTTACGATTTTAACTACGGCGAAAACCGGCTTACGCCAATCTGGCCCAATGCCTACCTGGGCGGCAGAATTGCCGGGTTTAACATGGCAGGCACCCCGACCCAGTACCCCGGAGGAACGGCACTGAATTCGCTCAAATACTTCGGCTTAGCCTCTGTTTCCGCCGGAATAGTGAATCCGCCCAAGGATGGCTATGAGATACTCAGCCGGAAGGACAACAATACCTACCGCAAGATTATTTTGAAGGACGGACTGCTGGCTGGACTGGTATTCGTCGGCGATATTGAGAAATCAGGGATAGTTTTCAACCTGATGAAGGATAAGGTAAATGTTAACGGTTTCAAACAAGCTCTAATCGCCGCCGACTTCGGTCTGTCTTCTCTACCCGAAAAAATATGGCGACAGAAGCTGGCGAAACCGTCAGCCAGCTTAACTCCTCAGGCCGCTGCGGCGCCGGCAGAAGAAGAGGAGATTGCGGGAGAGTAAAAATTATTATCAAGGAACGATAGCTATGGAAGATATCATACAGATACATAACCCTCACCGGGATGACAAGGTAATCGATGCCTGTTCCCTGTTCGGGGTAATGGACACCTCCGGCAGAAGGTTTTCCGGGGAAGGCGTCATCAGGGCTATTGCCAATATGCATGTCCGCGGCAACGGCCTGGGCGGCGGATTTGCCGTCTACGGTCTGTATCCCGAACATGCCGACCACTATGCCTTCCACATCATGTACCTGAACCGTGAGGGACAGCAGCGGACAGAAACATTTCTTAAAGAAAAGTTCGACCTGATTCACGACGAGGAAGTACCGACACGACCGGCACAGGGAATTACCAATCCACCAATGGTCTGGCGTTACTTTCTCGATGTAGGCAGACATGCACCGGAAAACATGTCAGACGATGATTATGTCGTGGACAGGGTAATGGAAATCAATACCAAGCTAAACGACAGCTTTGTCTTTTCCAGCGGTAAAGATATGGGCGTATTCAAGGGGGTAGGCTACCCTGAAGAGATAGCCGACTATTTCTGCCTGGAGCAGTATCAGGGCTACCTATGGACAACCCACGGGCGATTTCCTACCAATACCCCCGGATGGTGGGGTGGCGCTCACCCGTTCAATATTCTGGACTGGACGGTAGTGCACAACGGTGAGATTTCATCTTACGGCATTAACCGCCGCTATCTGGAGCAGTTCGGCTATCACTGCACCATGCAGACCGATACCGAGGTGGTGGCTTATGCCATCGACCTGCTGATACGAAAACACGGATTACCTATTGAGATAGCCACCAAGATACTGGCGTCCCCTTTCTGGGAGGATATCGAACGTAAACCTCCGGCAGAACGGAAGCTATTAGTAGCGCTGCGGCAGGTGTACGGCAGTTTACTCTTAAACGGACCGTTTACGATAATTATTGCCCACCAGGGCGAAATGATAGGGCTTACCGACCGTATTAGACTCAGCCCCCTTATCGTAGGCACCAAAGG
>JACQOM010000022.1 GCA_016202525.1 Chloroflexota bacterium
ATCACTGATTTCAACCTGGAGGTTATCTTCCTGAAACCTAAGCAGGAGACTTACACTAGTAGCATCAGCATGTTTACGGATATTGTTCAAGGCTTCCTGAACGACACGGTAAACAGCTATCTCGATACTCGACGGCAACCGAAGTGGCACTCCTACCTGACTGAAGGTACATTCCAGACCATCAGTATGCAATTCTTCCACACTCTGCCGCAGGGCATGAGTAAGCCCCAGCTCATCCAAAGCCGGCGGGCGCAGTCCGATTACTACACGGCGTAACTCTTTCAGGCTTTTACTAATAATACCTTCCACACCAGCCAGTTCATTTCGGACTTTATCATTACCATTACTATTACTGGAAAGTACCTGATTACAGGTCTGAGCACCATAAGCGGCCGCTACCAGCCACTGAGCAACGCTATCATGAAGGTCAACGGAAATTCTTTTCCGCTCCTCCTCCTGAGCCAGCACTGCCTGAGCCAGCAGCTGCTCGACCCTGAGCTGCTGAACCTTAAGAGTATCCAGCATCCGGGCATTTTCTAAAGCGATAGCGGCTTCATTAGCCATCGCCATGAGCAGGTCTATTTCCTCGCCTGAATAGGGAGCATCGGACTGCTTTCTACTTAAAGCCAGGATACCGATGAGGTTACCTTTGCTCCTTATCGGACAAAATAGCTCTAGCTTTAGAGAATCAAGCGCTAGACGCTCTGCCGCCCACAGACCTTTGAGTTGGGGAATAGTACCGATTGACTCTCGCCGGAGAGCCTTACCCTCACTGGTAAGCCAGGAAACAATCGGGCTATCACTGATAAGTCTCAGTTTAGGCAATGGTTCTTCCTTGTCTGCCTGCTCAACAAAGCGGGTATTGAAATCACTACTGGCAACCTCAGGTAACAACAGCAACGCCTTCTTAACATGCATCGCTTTTACTATCGGCTCCAGTATGCTTTGCGCCAGTTGACCCAGGTCGAGAACGTTGCTTATCTTGCCGGAGAAGCTGGGCAAAATCTGGCGGTAATCATAGGTCTCACGGTAGAAGAGCCGGTCAATCCATTTCTGTATCAAACTCCGCAAAGGATTGAAGACCACTGCCACTATCAGTGCCAGCAACACCACCAGCGCCAGGCTACTATAACCCATCACATTCTGAAAGAACGTCTGCAAGACAAAGATTAATAACAAATACAGCGCCGTAAAGAAAACCGTCAGGCTGGAATAGACCAAGCCCTTTTGCATAACTCGCTTGAGATCGAGAAGCTGATATTTCTGGATGGCGTAGGCAATAATCAAGGCATTAGCCAGACTGCCGATATGGTCCAGAGGAATTCCAGCGACAGCAGGGCTCATAATAAGATTGGTGCTGGAGAGCAACATTAAGACACTCCAGCCGGCGATTAAATACATAGTCCTATTGCGCTCTATCGGGTCAATAGAGCTACGATATTTCCTGATAAGGAGATATAGTCCGACGCTAATAAAAACATAGGAAATAGCGCCGATAAAGTAGAGTGAAATGCCGAGGTCGTGGTACAGGACTCCTTTAAAAACATAAGCGTACCGGATAATATAACCACTGAGGCTGAGCACGGCCAGCGCCAGTACCAGACTATAACCAAGAGATATACTTACCCTGGCCGGTTTGTTGACGTAGACACAGATGAAATGGTAGTAGGTAATCAGAGTCCACACCAGGGCGATTACCAGCAACTCGTTCCAGAATAGTGCCTGCCCGGGAGAGGTGCTGACGTGGAGCATAAAGGAGGTAAAACTCCAGAGAGCGGCCACCGCCAGATAAAAGGCGAATATCTTATTGATTCGCCTTTCAATGGAGGGTAATGTCAGGATAAGTAGGGCAATATAAGTGAGACAGGTAATCAGTGGAATTAACGCCCATATCGTCAACATAATTCACCCGAATAGAAATCACATTATGTTTCGTCACGCCAATTATGGCTCATAGCTCTCGCCTTGTCAACAATACCGATTGACACCAGTTCTTGACAACAAAGAAACCTAAAAGCTAAACTTAAATCCATTCCCAGCTACCAGCACTGTAAATAGTAAAATTATCCTTCGGTTAATCTGAGCTACAAATAAACTAGCCTAAATCAAAAGAGGAGACAAGAAGTATGAAGAAATTATTGAGCTTACTCGGACTTTTACTGGTCATAACGGTACTTCTGGCATCAAGCTGCGCCAGTCCGACCACCGGAGGTGAAACTGGCAAAGGCCCAATCACCGTCGGGTCCAAGATTGATACGGAAGGGTCACTGTTATCACAAATGATAATATTGATGCTCAGGGACCGGGGGTTTAAGGTTAACGACAAATCACAGTTCGGACCAACCCCGGTAGTACGCAAGGCTATCACCAGCGCCGAGCTTGACCTTTACCCTGAATATACCGGAAACGGGGCTTTCTTCTTCAACGAAGCTGATTCAGATGTCTGGAAAGATGCACAAAAAGGCTACGATCGGGTGAAGAAGCTGGATAAAGAAGCCAATGATATCGTCTGGTTGACACCGGCGCCGGCCAATAACACCTGGGCTATTGCCATAACCAAAACCCTGGCACAGAAAGAAAACCTAAAGACTCTGGGCGATTTTGCCGCCTATGCCAAACGTGGCGGTCAGATAAAACTAATCGGCTCCGAGGAGTTCGTCAATAGCCCAGCCGCCCTGCCAGCATTCCAGAAGGCATACGGTTTCACTCTCCAAGAAAACCAGTTGCTCACGGTCTCAAGCGGTGATACGGCACAGACTGAGAAAGCGGCCTCCGAAGGCACCGGCGGAGTAAACGCCGCCATGGCTTACGGCACGGATGGTTCACTGAGTGCTTTCGGGCTGGTTGTCCTGGAAGACCCCAAGGGTGTGCAACCGGTCTACGAACCGGCACCGATTATACGCGGGCAGGTTTTTAGCCGGTATCCTGAGATTGAGACTATCCTAGGACCGGTCTTCCGCACTCTCGACCTGGAGACTCTGCAAACACTTAATGCCAAAATTGCCATCCAAGGCCAGAACCCGGCCGACGTCGCCGGCCAATACCTCAAGGCAAAAGGATTCCTGAAGTAGCAAACAGTCAAAATCGGGATAAGAGATGATTCACCGATTGGTCACTCGAGATAACGTGGCCATTACCGGGTCTGTTATCGGTCTCTCCTCGCTTATTTTCGGCTGGCTGACACTCAAGCCCAACCGACTTGCTGCCGGGACAAGCCTGAGTTTATGGGACGCTACCGGCTGGGGCGGTACCGCCATAATCTTTATCCTGTGGCTTATCTGTTTTATCCTCAGCCTGAGAGGCAAAGAGAAACGGCCTGCCGCCGCTCTCGGCATAAGCGCCAACCTGCTAATTATTATCACCCTGGCACTGGCCGGACTGATAGCCAGCCAGCTCCGGCAAGGGGAAACATCTTCCGCCCGGGTGGCACTGGATAGCGGCATCTGGTTTAGCCTGGCCGGGGCATATATGGTGATATTCGCCACCCGCCAGAGACTAACCGATTGGCCTGTCTGGCGAAACCTCGTCTCATGGACCGGACTGAGCGTCATCGTGGTTATGCTAATTACCGGCTGGCTCCACGACCTGTCCATACTACAGGAATTCGCCGGGCGTCAAGAGCGCTTCGTCCAGGAACTGGTTCAGCATGTTATTCTCTTCAGCGGCAGCGTTACTGTGGGCGCATTGCTGGGTATCCCCCTCGGTATCTGGGCGGCACGAAGCAAGCGAGTAGCCGGCCCGGTATTCTTCATCACCGGCATCACTCAGACAATGCCCAGCCTGGCGCTTTTCGGCCTGCTTATTGCCCCGCTTTCTGCGCTGTCCTTCGCCTTCCCCATCCTGCGGGAATTCGGCATCCGCGGAGTAGGCGCTACGCCCGCCATTATTGCCCTCGTCATCTATTCCCTGCTGCCTATTGTCAGAAATACCTTCGTCAGTCTTAATCAGATTGACCCGGCAGCAATCGATGCCGGACTGGGCATGGGAATGAGCCGTTTTCAGCTATTCCGTCGGGTAGAGATACCTCTAGCCACTCCCCTGGTCCTGGAAGGAGTCAGAACGGCCTCCGTACAGGCAGTAGGCAATACGGCAGTAGCTGCACTCATCGGGGCAGGGGGATTGGGCTGGTTTATTTTTCAGGGACTGGGACAAGCAGCCGCCGACCTCATTATCCTCGGTGCTATTCCCATAATCGTCATTGCCCTTTTAGTGGACACATTGATGCGGAACATCGTCAGTCTGGCGACACCTAAAGGACTGACCGGAGGCAATCAGTGATACGTTTGGAGGGGGTGACCAAGCGCTACGGAGAAACCATAGCCGTCAACGAACTTTCTCTCGAGGTCAATCAGGGCGAAGTTTGTGTGATGATTGGCCCTTCAGGCTGCGGCAAGACGACCACCCTGCGGATGATTAACCGCCTCACCGAAGCCACCAGCGGGTACATCTTCGTGAACGGCCAGGAGACCAGCCAGGTTAAGCCGGAAAAGCTGCGCCAGTCTATCGGCTACGCCATCCAGAGCGTCGGCCTTTTCCCGCATCTGACAGTAGCCGCCAACATCGCCGTTGTTCCCGAGCTGCTGCACTGGGAGAAAAACCGCATTACCCGCCGCATCGAAGAGCTACTGGCGCTGGTCAACCTTAATCCGACGGAATACGCCGGCAAGTACCCGAACCAGCTCTCCGGTGGAGAAGCCCAGCGCATTGGCGTGGCCCGCGCTCTGGCTGCCAATCCACCGATTTTGTTGATGGATGAACCGTTTGGTGCCGTCGACCCCCTGACCCGGCAAAAACTCCAGTCCCAGTTTATTGGTATCCAGCAAAAGCTAAAAAAGACCATCATTCTGGTCACCCATGACCTCAACGAGGCTATCCGCCTGGCTGACCGCATCGCCATAATGGAAGCGGGAAGGCTGGTGCAGTACGATACCCCGAAAGCCATACTCTCCCGGCCGGCCAACAAGTTCGTCCACGATTTCGTCGGCACCGACCGGGCATTGAAACGCCTATCCAGCATTGGCGTCCAGGGGTTTATTAAGCCCGCGCCTTCGGTCATGATAGACGCTTCCAACCAGGAGATAGCATCTGTAACCGGCTACCGCCGTTACGCCTGGGTGGTCGATAAGAACGGGCAGCTACTGGGCTGGGTGGACAGAACCAATCTTAATCAAGGGGCTTCTGTAAGTGAGGTAATGGTCCGGGGAGACATTGAGGAAATCGCCATTCTGAACAACGCTACCCTGCATGAAGCGTTGTCACGCATGCTGGGCCAGGGATTCAAAAGCATCCCGGTAGTCGATGAAAATGGAAAATTTATCGGCGAGATAACACTAAGAGACGTCGAGGCGGTAACCGCCGAGGTGGAAAACTAACCAGATGAAAAACCGGACGATAAAACGCTGGGTATTCTTGAGCATTCTGGTTGTGGTGTTCCTCTGGCTGATTAGCAACACACCATTATGGCAAATGGCCCTCAGTACCCTCTTCCCTCAAGAAACCCGGGTACTGCATCCACGCAGCCTGCCGGTGTTGGTCTGGGAACACGTTCAACTGGTCGTTATCTCCAGCAACATCACCACTATCGTCGGCGTACCGCTGGGAATATGGGTGACCCGTCCCGGCGGCAGGG
This sequence comes from Chloroflexota bacterium, assembly GCA_016202525.1. The sequence continues at coordinate 5,630 of JACQOM010000022.1, forward strand.
ATTTCTTACCGATAGTCAATGATATCACCTCGTTCGGTCAGACATTTCCGCCGGTAGCTGTTCTCGCCCTCACCGTACCCATGCTCGGCTTCGGTTCTTTGCCCACAATAGTCGCCCTGTTTCTTTACGGGTTGCTCCCTATCGTCCGCAACACCATCGCCGGGCTACGTGCCGTACCTCCGGACGTTATCGATGCCGCTTCCGGCCTGGGGATGAACCGGTTACAGGTGCTATTGCGGATGGAAATCCCGCTGGCGGCACGAGTTATACTGGCCGGAGTACGAACATCGGTCATCATTAATATCGGCACCGCCATGATAGGCGCCGTTATCGGTGCCGGCGGCCTCGGTTCTCCCATCATCGCCGGGCTGGCACAGGACAATATCGCCTACATTATAGAAGGAGCCATGCCAGCGGCAATGCTGGCACTCATTGCCGACCAGTTCTGGGCAAACATCGAGAAAACCTTCGCTTACTCAATCCAGTAAGTCCTTAATGGCACCAGAAATGCGGAAAACAAACCAGATTGCAGACACAGGAGATACAAAAACTCCCCCACCGTTCACCTGGGAAAGCGAACGAAGCGGGGGAGCATTTAATTAACTAGCCGGCTTGCTTTAACGCGTTATCGGTTTGTTCTGGTCTTAGCGTAGCATTCGCTGCAGTACACTGGCCTGCCTTCACGGGGCTCAAATGGTACTTCGGTTTTCTTGCCGCACTCAGCACATACCGCCGGGTACATTTGCCGCCGCGCTCCGACACCACCGTTACCATAGCGGTCTGCCTTCCTGGATTGACGACAGGACGGGCAACGCTTGGGCTCATTAGTGTAGCCTTTGGAGGCAAAGAATTCCTGTTCACCAGCCGTGAAAACGAACTCTTGCCCGCAATCGGAACACTGGAGCGTTTTGTCTTCGAAACCCACTGGACGACCTCCTAAAAAATGTTTCGGTAGAGTTAAGGTAACCCACTACTTGGGGTAACTGTATAGGGTTTAACCAAGCTGTTGGATAACCTAAACTTAACCACCAGCCCGCATTATACATACTTTGTAAAAGCCCTGTCAACAAGCGGGCCATAGCCCGCAATCTTGACAACCTACTCTGGTCTCACTAGACTTTACACGGAAAAATGAAACTTTTTGAGTTCGAAGCCAAGAATATATTTAAAGACTATGGCCTGCCGGTTCCCAAAGGTGAAATTGCTCACAGTCCCGATGAAACTGAGGCAATCGCCCGCCGAATAGTCTGGCCGGTGGCCCTGAAAGCACAGATATTAGTCTCCAGCCGGGGGAAGTCCGGCGGTATAAAATTTGCCAATGACGCTGGCGAAGCCAGGAAAGTAGCCTCCAAACTTCTGGGCAGTACCATCCAGGGAGAAACCGTAAGCTGCTTATTGGTCGAAGAGAAACTGGCAATCACGGCGCAGTACTATGCCTCGGTAGCTATCGACCGGCAGAAACGGACATACATCATCCTGGCGACTACCATAGGCGGAGTCGATATCGAAGAGACGGCTCTAAGCTCCCCGGAGAAGATAGCAAAACGGTGGGCCGACCCGGATACTGGCTTCAGCCAGTCGGAAGCAGTAGAGATGCTACACCAGTTCAGACTGCCTGATGGCGACACCAAGAAATTTGCCGGCATAATCAGCAATCTATACAAAATAACTTTGGAGAATGATGCTGAGCTGGTCGAGATAAACCCGCTGGCCAGAACAGCCTCCGGTGAACTTATCGCGGCCGATGCCAGGATAATAGTGGATGATAACGCCCTTTTCCGGCATCCTGAATTCAGCGAGAGAAGCTCGGTAAGAGCGGATGACACGCCGCTGGAAGCCGAAGCCAGAAAGCAGAACATGGCTTATGTCGACCTAAACGGGGATATCGGCATCATCGGCAACGGCGCCGGACTGATGATGGCTACATTGGATCTGGTCAACCACTTCGGCGGCAGACCGGCCAACTTCCTGGATATCGGTGGCGGCGGCAACACCGGCATTACTAAAAAAGGCTTGCAACTGGTCATATCCAACCCGAAGGTCAAAGCGATACTGGTAAATATTCTTGGCGGCATAACCCGATGTGATGTTGTCGCCCGCGCTGTCATCGAAGCGCTTAACGAGTCGGCTGTGAAAAAGCCGGTAGTGGTCAGGATGATGGGGACGAACGAAGCCGAGGGCACCCGACTCCTGCACCAGGCTGGAATCAACACTTATCCCGACCTGGAGAAAGCGGTTGAGGCCGTCATAAAACTTTAGCCATGAGCATTATTATCGACAAGAACACCAGAGTCATCGTCCAGGGAATCACCGGCAATGAAGGCAGGTTCCACACCGCCTCGATGTTACATTACGGGACGAAAATAGTTGCCGGAGTAACCCCGGGCAAGGGCGGACAGCAGGTTGAGGGTATACCTGTCTATAACACCGTCGCCGAGGCAGTAACCAATCATGGTGCCGACACATCCATCGTCTTCGTCCCCGCCCGCTTTGTGCGTGACGCCGCTCTGGAAGCCATCGACGCCGGTATCAAAACGCTGATAATTATCAGCGAAGGCACACCGCAACGGGACGCCATTGAATTTGTTGCCCGGGCTAAGAAAAAGGGCAATATCACCATTATTGGCCCCAACTGCCCCGGGATAATCAGTCCGCCCCACCGGGTAAAGGTGGGCATAATGCCCGACCATATCTTTCGTCCGGGCCATACCGGTATTGTCTCCAGAAGCGGCACTCTAACCTATGAGATTGCCTGGCAGCTTACCCAGGCTGGACTGGGACAAAGCACCTGTATTGGCATGGGTGGAGACGCCATTGTCGGGCTGGACTTTATCAAACTGCTGGAGATGTTTAAGACGGACAAGGAAACCGAGAGCGTGGCGCTCATCGGTGAAATAGGCGGCAACGCCGAGGAACTCGCCGCCCGGTACATCGCCGACACCGGATATCCCAAGCCTGTCATCGCCTACATTGCCGGCAGGTCGGCCCCGCCGGGCAAGCGCATGGGACATGCCGGCGCCATAATCATGGGCAATGCCGGCACAGCGCAATCTAAAATAGATGCTTTCAACAAAGCGGGAGTGCCAGTAGCCGAAACACCCGGCGATGTAGTAAGATTATTAAAGAGGATGGGGAAATAATGGCGAACAAAAAACTGCTGCCACCCGGCCTGGCTTACCTGGCGGATAACATTACCACCAAGCATAATATACTGGGCGCCGACAAAGGAGCAGGGGCCAAATGGGCTAAAGACCTCAACCTGCCTAAGAAAGCCGAGACAATCTTTTTTGCCGGATGCGGCTACCAGTACGCCAGCGACCTCGAATCCATGATGTCTTTGATAAGAAGAGTGGATAAGAGCGGAGTCAGCACCGAACTGACGATGAATTTAGCCAACCTTCAGAAAAAAGTCGGCATCGATGCGGCTGGAATATACCGCAAGGTAATGTCCAGAGGCGGCGATGCCGAAGCCCAACCATTGAGAGATGCGGTCAAGATACTGAAACGTATTGGCGTGGAATTCGGCTATCTGGCTGACGATGAGCCGTGCTGCGGAGCATTACTGCACTACATCGGCTTACGCCAGGAGTTCGACGAGCATGCCCAAGAAGTATATGACCGGCTAAAAGCCAGCGGCGTAAAGCAGGTTATCGGCATTATCCCCTCCTGCACCTACGCCCTCCGGAATCTCATCACCAACCGGGACGGCCGCAGCGATGTGGAAGTCAAACATTTCTGCCAGGTGGTCGCTGAGAAGCTCCCATTACTAAAGCTAAAATTCCCCAGAAAAGTAAAAGTCACCTATCATGACCCGTGCCAGCTAACGCGCTACTTCGGACTGGCCGAGGAACCGCGCCGGATACTGAGAGCCATCCAGAATGTTGAATTCGTAGAACCAGACCATGTTAAGGGAGAATGGGCTACCTGCTGCGGTGGCGGCGCAGGATTCGAGGCTGTTTTCCCCGAGCTAAGTGAGATTCTGGCGATGAACCGGGCAAAGGAACTGACCGATACCGGTGCCGAGATTATTGTTACGCAATGTCCGGGGTGTATCATGCAGTTAAAGGCAGGGCTAAAAGAACTGGACACCAAGGATGTGGAAGTGCTCGACCTGACACAAATTGTGGCCATGGCGATGGAGGAATAGATAGATGTCCGTCTTTAGCGACTATAAGAAAGAGTTAATGGACGCCGCCCACAATAAGCGCATCAGGCTGGCGTTATCCCGGGGCATTGCCAGCTACCGGGACAATACCGATACTGCCCTGAAGAGATTCCCACACACTATCAAATTAGCCGAAGAAGTCCGCGCCATAAAAGAGAATGCCATCGACAACATGGAGAAACTGGCGCAGCAAGCCTGTGAAGCTTTTGAGTATAACAAAGCCAAGGCTTATATCGCTAAGACCAAAGAGGATGCCCTGAAGCTCATCGGCAACCTGGTGGGAACCGACAAGCTCATCGTCAAGGGGAAGAGCCTGACCGGAGAAGAGATTCACCTGCGCGAATATCTGGAAGAGCGCGGCAACGATGTTTACGAAACCGACCTCGGGGAATTTATCCTGCAAAAGTTACCATCAAGGCCGATGCACCTTGTCTCCCCCGCTATCCATGTGCCCCGTGAGGACGTCGCCCAGCTTTTCCAAAGAATTACGGGCGAGGAATTTCCGCCGGATGATATCGAAAGAATGGTCGCTGCCGCCAGAAAACTGCTCAGAGAAAAATACTTTCAGGCACACATCGGCATGAGCGGGTCTAATGTCGTGGCGGCCGATGCCGGCACCATGTTCCTCATCTCGAACGAAGGCAATATCAGATTATCCACCGCCGCTCCGCCGGTGCACATCGCCCTGGTAGGCATGGAAAAACTGGTCCCGACGCTGGGTGATGCCTATAAAGTAGCCGAGGTAACCTGGAGATACGCCAGCTATACCGTCCCCGGCTATGTCAGCCTGATATCCAGTCCAAGCAAGACCGGTGATATCGAGAAGGTAACGACCTTTGGCGCCCACGGTCCCAGAGAAGTGCATGTTATCTTTATCGATGACGGCCGGACGGAATTAGCCAAGCA
>JACQOM010000193.1 GCA_016202525.1 Chloroflexota bacterium
GATGTCAACAATGAAAATACCAAAAAGAGGAGAGAAGGGCTTTACCCTGATTGAGCTGCTGATTGTCGTCGCCATCCTGGGCGTACTGGCCGCCGTCGTCATCCCCAATGTCGGCCGCTTTATCGGCCGGGGACAAACGGAGGCAGCCGCCACCGAGTTGAGCAACATCCAGGCAGCGGTCACCGCCATGATGACTGATAATCACCTGCCCACATTGGCCAACCCTGTAACCACAGCCACCAATGATATGGGCGCCTTCCCCGATGCCACCACCGCTGGAGCCGCCAAAGGAAAAGACCCCAATGGCGTTGCCTACCAGGCTGGAGACAAGACTGGATTTCTCCTATTCCAGGATGATATCATCGCCGATAACAACGCGACGACCGGTCTGGTCAACTACGTCGCCAACCAGACCACCAAGGGCACCTATACCGTTAATTCCCAGGGAACCGTCAGCCAGAACAGCACCGGATACTAATAATCAGTAAGCTTAGTCACCGGACGAATTAGAGTTATAAAGAAGGGGCGTCCAGCATAGATAAATGGGTCGCCTCTTCTTTATTGGGTTAATAACCGGAAAAAACTGTAATAAAAATGCGATGAACTACATGAGTGATAAGATATGTCCTCACTGCAAAGCGGCACTCCAGCCAAGCCAGGGAGCTTTTGAACTGGTGAAGAGAGGCATGACCAATGCTGATTTTTCCCCGGGGATTCCCATTTCCGTCTACTCCTGCCCGCAGTGCGGCTACATGGAATTGTATAACCTCAAAATTACCGCGCGTCTTTGATAGCTAGTAAAATCCCCTGTATCAGCCTATCCGCCCAAGTTCTCCAATCATTGTGAAGTCTGGATTCTGGCCTCGGCCTGAAGTCAAAGTCTGAAGGCTTTCTCCATAATGATACACAACCACCTCTGACAAGGGTCGCTGGGGAGCCAAAACCAAAAAATCCTCTTCCATTTTCATAAAGTAGGGTAGTCACCTATTTAACAGCCTTACGCTCTAGTTTTATCGTACCACTTTTGACATACGGGTAACCTTCAGGGGGCGGGATAGGACTGGCAAACCGGCCGCTCTTTTCCAGAGCAGCCAGATAATCCCTGAAAGCGATATAGCTATCTGCCTCGCAGGCAACATTGATAGTAGCGCCGGTATGAGTAATCGAGTCCACCTTAATTTTAAGCTCACCGGCATTACGGTAGATAATCTCCAAATCATCAGCGAAACCACCCCCCATATCGACAATGGTATGATACTGGTTAATAAATTTTTGCAATGGCTCACGGCTTTTGATTTCATTTTGCCGCCGCGTCAGCTCATTATTGACAATGTTGTATCTGGTTTTCAACGTTCCCGTTTTACCCACAGCCTCGGCGGTTAGCTGGTACAAAGGGAACAGCAAGGCGATAACAACCAATATAGCACCAGTCAAAAACAATTGTCTGGCTGAGGGCCGCCATGGTCGGTAAATTTGGGGGAGAAGATTGATATCAGGTGCCGAGTTGCTACTCTGCCCCAGATTCCTGGTTGACGCTGACCCCTTCAAAGCCAGCCCGATATTGACGGCACATTGCGATACCGGCATATCCGGTGGGCATTCCAGTGCCGGTACCAGTGGCTGAATTGGGTAGCCTATTCTAGCTTGTAGTTCTTTCTCCAGAGCTGGGTCGCCGGACATCTGCCCGGTAATGAAAAGAGGAGTGGTCATCTCAAGAGGCAACTCAGGATTATGCGAATTATAGAAACCCACAGTCAGGTCAAGGGCCACTGCTAAATACTCCGCTCTGTCTTCCGGAGAGAGTCCCTGCGGTTGCCAGGCAGTAGTACGAATGACTGCAGTTATGCCGGCAACGACCACAACAATATCAAAACTGATATCCTCGATGTTGAGTATGAGAGCCTGCTCCCGGTTTACTGCCCTGGCCAGCGCCATTCCCTTGAGGTCCAGCACACGGGGATTGATGCCTACCGCCCGCAAAGCCTTCACCTCACTATTGACCACATCACGGGGTACAGCCACCACCAGAGCTTCATGTCCACCATCGACGGCAGCAATAGCTTGCCACGAGAGATACATTTCCTCTTCAGATAACGGTATTACCTGTCTGGCCTCTTCTAGAACCGCGGCCTGAGTCAGGGCTGCTCCCGGTAAATTGGGCACCACCACGATACGGCTTACCGAGTAAAGCCCGCTAATACTGGCAGTAATCTCCTTACCTCTGATGCCGCTTGAATCCATCAACTGCTTGACCGCAGCACCAAAAGCCTGGGGATTAGACACCACTCCCTCTTCGAACATGCCCGGTTCAAGAGAACGGCTGGCCCATCTAATCACCCTGCCTCCCTTTGCCTCTATCAGTCTAATTTCATTGCTGCTGATTTCAAGAGTTATCACTCTAGATACTGGCTCCTTTTACTCCCGCCAAATACCGACACGGCTATGGTTTAGCCATATAGATATCGACATCCACAGTAGCAATAACCTCGACCTTAGATGCCTCGCTGGTTAAATACTCCGTGGCAGTAGCAATATTAGCCCCGTTAAACTGGCGCACCGTCCCATCACCCTCACAGGTATAGTAATACCTGGTGGTAAGCACATCGATGTAGTCGGTGGTCTGGAACTGGCTGGCATTATCCGTAGAGATTTTATCGTGTTTATAGAGCACGAACCCGCTTCTGGGAGAACCCGTCCCGGTGTAGCCTTTGTCGCTAGGCGTGGTAATAATATCGGGAAAACCTTCGACTGTTCCCGGAGTATTCGGGTCGTCTCCCATGAGATTAACCGCCACGCCAGCGTTATAACTTATGGTATGAGGTATCCCCAGAATACCATTATCTTTCATCATCGCCAGCACGGCTGCGGCCACTTTACGGAATTCTGCTCTTCTGGCTCCATCTTCACCCACGACCGTAACTTCACCCTCGCTGGTAGCCAACTTCTTCAGCACCATAGTATTTAGTGTCTTACCTGAATCGAGGTCAGCAATAAAAGCAATGACACTAGCATAGTCACCCTGCACATGGATACTCTGGAAAGACAGAAGCTGGTATGTGCTTTCACCCACTTTCTCCTGGCCAGGTCTGCCCGGAGGGACAATAAACTTACCGTCAGCAGGGGTGACATCGATGCCACTCTTTTCAGCGATGCCAACGAGCATAGCAATGGCATCGGTGTTTGTCACCGGAGCCAGAGCAGTCTTAACTGCCGCATATTCCGCCTTTAACTCATCGCCGCTGGCCAAAGGCCTGGCCACTACGACACTCAGCTTGGCAGTCCGAGCCGCATAGTCTTGTTGCTGGACACCCTGCTGCCAGTAGACGAAACCCAGGGCAATATAGACAATCGTTATCAGACCGACTAAAAGCAAAACTCCGACATGGCGGAGTCTCTTTATCAGGTTCCTGATAATTTCCATCTTTTATGTAAAGCCCTGAAGGGAAATCCTGAACGATGGCTACCGCCATCTTTCCCGAAGCGCCTTCTGGACCTTCTCCTCGATTGTTTCCTCCACCGTTTTCTTGACCTCTCCTTTGACCGTCTTCTTTAAGTCTTGCTCCAGTTTATCTAGCTCCTCATCATAGAAACGCTGGTAGAGCTGCTTGCCCCGCCGC
>JACQOM010000179.1 GCA_016202525.1 Chloroflexota bacterium
GCCATAGCTCGTACTCTGCTGATAAACCCGGCCATTCTGATTCTTGATGACTCCACGTCTGCCGTGGATGCTGAAACCGAGCACCTTATCCGCCTGGCGCTGGACAAGCTAATCCAGGGACGGACTACCATTGTGATTACTCACCGGCTGCCTATTATCAAGAAAGCTGACATTATTCTAATGCTCAAGGATGGCCAGATAGAGGAGACGGGTACTCATGATGAGCTCATGGCGAAAAATGGTCTTTATCGTTCAACGTATCTAGCTCAGCTAGCCGATACTCAGGCTGCTGAGGTAACTGGAATGGAGGTATAAGATGGCATTTGGAGGTGGATTTGGTGGCCCCGGTGGTGGTTTTGGCGGCCCGGGTGGTTTTGGCGGGATGGGACGGCTCCGCAGCTCTCTTGATGCCGGCGAGGGTCAGGATGTCTTAGGTAGGGTATATGATCTGGTAGTCCTGCGGCGGCTGCCTCAGTATATGGCCTGGGTTAAAAAGCATATGCTTTGGGCAACTGCAGGTTTAGCCGTCAGGACGGCGGGCAACATAGCCATGCCCCTGATGATAAAAGTAATTACGGATCAGATAACGGCGAAGAACTTTAGCGGACTTAATACCGGAGTCCTTATTTACCTTGGCCTGGTAATGGTGATGTGGTTGGGCCAGTACGTAAATACCCTGCAGTTATCCTATGCCGGACAAGGCATTATCTTGAAAATGCGTACTCAGATGTTCGAGCACCTTCATCAGCTCCCGATGAGTTTCCATGACAATAATAAAGTGGGCAAAATAATGTCCCGCGTCCAGAATGATGTCGACCAGTTGCAGACTTTGCTGACTCAGGACATCATGAATATTATTGCTGACATCGTGACTATGGCAGTTATCATCATGGTTATGTTCAGTATGAACGCTCAACTAGCCCTGATTACATTAGGTGTTGTCCCGGTTCTAGTTCTGGCAATACTCATCTGGCAGAATTATGCCCGCCGCACTTTCATCAGAGTGCGGCAGGCTATCGCTGAGGTGAACGATAATCTTCAGGAGAGTATTTCCGGAGTTCGGGTCACCCAGAGTCTCTCCCGGGAGGGAGTTAACCTGGGTAAATTTGATAATGTCAACAAAGCACATCTCGATGCCAATGTTGATGCTGCCCGGGCGCAGGCCTTTATGATGCCTACGGTGCAGATACTGACTGACGCATCTTATGTTCTGGTGCTTATCTTCGGAGGTTTTCAGGTTCTGGCCGGGACAATGAGCGTTGGTGTTATTATTGCCTTTCTGCTCTATATTCAGCGTTTCTTCGATCCGGTACGGGAAGTAACCATGCTTTATACCGACCTTCAGCGGGCAATGGCTTCGGCCCACCGTATCTTTGAATTGATTGACGTGGTACCTGACATTATAGATAATCCGGGAGCTATCGAGTTGCCTCCGATAAAAGGCGAGGTTAAGTTTGATAAGGTTAAGTTCAGCTACGTACCGGGTACGGAGATACTCCATGACATCGACCTGACTATTAACCCGGGTGAGACTGTGGCTATCGCCGGGCGAACCGGGGCGGGTAAGAGTAGCCTGACCAGTCTTATTGCCCGTTTTTACGAGGTTAATGGTGGTGCGGTACTGGTGGACGGCTATGATGTGAAGTCGGTTACCCAGAAGTCATTAAGAGACAAGATCGGCATCGTGCCTCAAGACCCCTACCTGTTTTCCGGTACCGTAGGGGAAAATATTAAATATGGGAAGCTTGATGCTACTCAGGATGAGATTGTTGAGGCAGCCAAAGCGGCGGGAGTTCATGATTTAATTACCCGTATGTCCCGTGGCTATGATACTGCTGTGGGGGAAAGGGGCGCAAATCTCAGCGCCGGACAGCGCCAGCTTATCTGCCTGGCCCGAGCAATCCTGGCTAACCCTCCCATCATGATACTTGATGAAGCTACCTCTAACGTGGATACCAATACCGAGCGCATCATGCAGGAATCCCTGAAGCGTCTTTCAAAAGGGCGCACCGTTATCATCATCGCTCATCGCCTATCTACGGTGACTCATGCCGACCGTATCATCATCCTTGAACACGGTAACATTATCGAGTCCGGCAATCATCAGTCGCTGATGGCCAAACAAGGTGTCTATTACCAGATGTTCGAAACTCTGAGCGCAGTAGAAGTCTAGCCGTTTCGGGCGGGCCTTCTACTCAGGAGAAGAGAGTAAGAGAGGGGGCGTCTCGCCCCCTCTCTTTTCTTTTTCCTTTTCCAGCCATATAGTATAATCAATATAGGATAGTCTAACCTGTATATCTCAGGGTGAGTGAGAATTTATGGACGACGATATAATAAAAAGCGCCCGCGAAATAGCTCTGGCAAAGATAGAAAAGCTGGGGGAGGCGACTGAGGAGGAGCGTCTAAGCTGGAAGTATCTTCCCCAGGGGGAGGCATTGGCGGCTAAGTATCTGCGAGATGAGTGTAACTTGCTGGCTGAATTGAGCCAATATCAGGAAAGCGTGAGGAAGTATGTTATTCGGGGCGTGGTGGAGGTAC
>JACQOM010000187.1 GCA_016202525.1 Chloroflexota bacterium
TGGGAAGCCGGGCTCAAGGGCAGTCGGTTAGCCTATACATTGCGGACTACTCTTACCCGGGAAAATCGAGAACAGCTTATTAAATATGGAGAAGAGTTTCTCCGGGGAGTCGGTTAGTGGTCAAGGCTGGTAAACAGGGTAATCTGGTAGAGTCCGCGGGTGAAGGGGCCGCTTCAGCCCCCGGTTCGGCAGCGGCAGGTGCCAAGCTGGTTGAGATTCCCCATACCCTGAGTGTGGAGCAACTGTCTGAGCTTCTACAGGTTAGCGCCATAGATGTCATCAAGCGGCTAATGAGCAATGGCATTATGGCTAACATTAATCAGACTATCGATTATGAAGCAGCAGCGGCGGTTGCGGTGAATTTTGGTTATCAGGCACACCTCCAATCCCAGACGGGGCGGAAAGCCGAATTCGTCAGAGATGTCAAAAGACAGAGGCTACAGCCGGATAGAGAGTTGGCTAACCTCAAACCGCGTCCGCCAATAGTTACGGTAATGGGGCATGTCGACCATGGTAAAACCAGGTTACTCGATGCCATCCGAAAGACTAATGTCATGGGTGGTGAAGCCGGCGGTATTACCCAGCATATCGGCGCTTATCAGGTGGAGGTCAACGGGCGGAAAATTACCTTTCTGGATACCCCCGGTCATGAAGCCTTTACGGCGATGCGTGCTCATGGAGCCAAGATAACCGATATTGCTATTCTGGTGGTGGCGGCCGATGATGGTGTAATGCCGCAGACTCTGGAAGCAATCAACCATGCCAAGGCAGCCGGGGTGCCTATCGTGGTGGCTATCAACAAGATCGATAAGCCTGAAGCTAACCCGGATATGGTCAAGCAGCAGCTGGCTGAGGCCGGCCTGGTTATCGAAGACTGGGGTGGTGATACGGTTTGTGTTCTGGTTTCAGCCAGGGAGAATAAAGGTATCCCGGAACTCCTGGAGAACCTGCTGCTCGTGGCTGATATGGAAGAGCTTAAAGCCGACCCCTCCCGGCCTGCCTCCGGGGTAGTGATTGAGGCTGGATTGGATAAGACCAAGGGGCCTTTAGCCACCGTGTTGATTGATAGCGGTACGCTCAGGCCGGGCAATACGGTAGTGGTTGGTGATACCTGGGGCAGGGTCAAAGCCATGTTTAATGATTTAGGCAAGCAGGTGAGGAAGGCTGAGCCGGCTACTCCGGTGGCAATACTTGGATTAAACGTTGTGCCGCAGGAAGGGGATACCTTAACAGCTGTAGCCGGTGAACACCAGGCAAAGGACCTGATTGAGAAGCAGCAATCGAAGACGCAGCAGAGGCTGCCATCAGCCAGGGCCGTGACTCTGGGTAATCTTTTCGAACAGGTGAATGAAGGAAAGGTAAAAGAGCTTAATATCATTCTGAAGACCGATGTTCAGGGCAGTATCGAGCCGATAAGGACTTCTCTGGAACAGCTATCGACCGATGAAGTTAAGGTCATCGTTATTCATAGTGGCAGCGGTAACATTACCGAGAGTGATGTCATGCTGGCGATTGCTTCCAAGGGGCTTATCATTGGCTTTAATGCAGATGCCGAGCCAGGGGCACGGCGGTTAGCCGGGCTGGAAGGTGTCAGTATCCGTCACTATGACATCATTTATAACCTGGTAGATGACGTCGCTAAAGCTCTCAAGGGCATGCTGGCGCCGACTAAGGTGGAAGTTATCGACGGCCAGGGTGAAATACGGGCTGTCTTCCCGGCGGGTAAGAAAGAGAAAATAGCCGGCGTTTATATTACTGAAGGTAAGGCGACTCGTGGCGATTCGGTTAGAGTTAAGCGTAAAGATAAGGTAATCGCTACGTCTGTAGTTAGTAGCCTGAGACGCTTTAAAGATGATGTTAAGGAAGTGGCTGCCGGCTATGAGTGCGGTGTGGGTATTAAAGATTATAATGAATTTGAAGTCGGCGACACCCTGGAATTTTTCCGGATTGAGGAAACCGGCTGAGGGAATAAATGTTATGGCACACCGTGTCGAACGGATGAACAGCCTTATTCGTCAGGAAATTAGCCAGTTACTGCAGCGCCAAGTCAAAGACCCGCGACTTGGCAATTTTATTTCTGTTACTGAAGTCGATACTTCGGCAGACCTGAAATATGCTAGGGTGTTTATCAGCCGTATCGGCGGTGAGGGAGACAAGCAGGAAACATTGAATGTACTGACTTCAGCTTCCGGTTTCTTCCGTAAAGAGTTGGCCAAGAATCTGAAGCTGCGGTTTGTTCCGGTACTGGACTTTCAATGGGACGACTCTATCGAGCGTGGTGACCGTCTCTTACGGCTAATCGATGGGATTGCCGCCGAAGATGACCACTCAAAAACGGCTTAAAACCGCACTCTCCCCTTTAGCGCTGATGATAGAGTTATACTGACATATGTGCTCTGCTAGCTCATGGCAGGTGGGTTGATGGTAGACGGTATTTTAAATATCAATAAGCCCCGTGGTAAAACCTCCTTCAGCATTGTGGCTACAGTCCGCAGGCTGACTGGAGAACGGCATGTCGGGCATGCTGGTACTCTCGACCCGGCGGCCAGCGGCGTTTTGCCGGTTTGCCTTGGTCAGGGAACACGTGTCGTCGAGTTTTTGATGGACTCCACCAAGACTTACCGTGCTGAGGTTGAGTTGGGGATTACCACCGACACCGATGATGCGGAAGGTACGGTTATACATCGGGACGACCCATCCGGAGTTAGCCGTGACCGGTTGGAAGCGTTGCTTGGCTCTTTTCGTGGTCTAGTGGAGCAGACTCCGCCGATGTACAGCGCCGTGAAATACCAGGGCAAGCCTCTTTATAAATTAGCCAGGGCAGGCGTTACCATCGAGCGGAAAAGCCGGCTGGTAAAAATCGATGATTTGAAGCTGATAGAATGGCAGCCGCCGGTGGCTACAATCGAAGTAGTCTGTGGCAAGGGTACCTATATCCGTGCCTTAGCCCATGATATCGGGCAGACACTGGGCTGCGGGGCTTATTTGAAGAGTCTGGTTCGCCTGAGGTGTGGTCTCTTCGATATCAGAGACGCAGTTTCCTTAGCTCAGCTTGAGGAAGCTGTCAGCTATGGTTACTGGCAACGCTTTATTTATCCGATAGATAGCGTCCTGTTGCGCTGGGCGGCAATGGTTGTCAGCGACGAAGCCGAGCAGAATATCCGTAACGGGCGTCCCCTGGCTTTTGAGACCGAGGATGAAGGTACGAGATATCCGGAAAACCGTTGCCGTGCCTATGCTCTTGACGGGCGTTTTCTGGGTGTGCTACGCTTCACCCCTGGAGAAGACCGGTGGCGACCGGAAAAGGTCTTTTTAAGCCCACCGGCTGTCGAATGTTAGCCAGGAAATGCGCCGCTTCTTGACAGTTCAGTCTAATAA
>JACQOM010000182.1 GCA_016202525.1 Chloroflexota bacterium
GTCGCCTGCGCCTCCACCGGCAACCTGGCGGCCAGCGTAGCGGCTCTGGCGGCGAGGACCGGTATGAAAGCCTATGTTTTTGTCCCGGCCAGTGTGGAACCAGGCAAGCTGGTGGGAATTGCCATCTATAACCCGATTCTGGTGACGGTCAACGGTAGCTATGACGATGTCAACCGGCTCTGTGCCCGGCTGGCGGAAAAATACAAGTGGGGCTTCATCAATATCAATCTGCGGCCCTACTATGCCGAAGGGAACAAGACTCTTGGCTTCGAGGTCGCTGAACAATTGGGATGGCGTGCCCCTGACTGTGCTATCACCACCGCCGGCTCGGGGCTCCATTTTACACGAATATGGAAAGGACTAGAAGAGATGGCCATGCTCAAACTCATCGAGCCGGTAAATACCCGAATGTACGTCGCTCAGGCAGCCGGGTCTGCACCAATCGTCAATGCCTTTCAGGCAGGCTCACAGCATGTGCATCCGGTACAGCCGAATACTATTGCCAAGTCCATAGCTATCGGCAACCCGGCTGATGGTTACTATGCCCTGCGAATTGTCCGGCAGTCAGGCGGTGATGCCTGTGCCGTCACCGATGAGGAAGCCATTGCCGGGATGAAGTTGCTGGCGCAAACTGAAGGCATCTTTACTGAAGCCGCCGGCGGAGTGGTGATTAGCGCACTCAAGAGGCTGGCAGCTTCAGGCACAATTAAAAAGAAGGAGCTTACCGTAGCTTATATCACCGGCGCCGGACCCAGAACGCAGGATACCGTAGCCGACGTTGTTAAGCCTTTTACCGTTGAGCCTACCCTCGAATCATTCGAGGAAGTACTCGGTATGCCAGTTAAAACCCGCAGGGTAATGCAATGACAAGAAAGGTACAGGGGGTGAATAAAATGGCTAAGAGACAGGTGATGTTTACCTTTCCTCAGAAACTGATTAAAGAGCCAATTATTTATAATCTGGCAAAGAACTTCAGTGTGGTGACCAATATCCGCCGTGCCGATGTCACCGAGGATAAAGGCTGGGTGGTAATGGAGCTTGAGGGAGAAGACAAGGACATCGACCAGGGCATCAAATGGGTCACTGCTAAAGGAGTCAGAGTCGACCCTGTCATCGGTGATATTCTGCAGGGATAACGGATAACTAAGAAAAGGGGTAAATAATGAAACCGATATATCTTGATTATGCCGCCACCACGCCGACACGTCCTGAAGTAGTCAAGGCAATGTTGCCCTATTTTACCGACGTGTTTGGTAATCCTTCCAGCATCTATTCCTACGGCCTGGAGGCAAAAGAAGCCCTCGACCAGGCCAGGACCAAAGTTGCCAATCTTATCGGGGCGCGGGATGAGGAAATTGTCTTCACCAGCGGGGGAACCGAGGCCGATAACTTTGCACTGCAAGGCGTAGCCCTGGCTAACGAGTCCAAGGGCAACCATATCATTACCAGCGCTATCGAGCACCATGCAGTATCGGAAACATGTAAATTTCTGGAGAAGAGAGGCTTTCAGGTAACTTACCTGCCGGTAGACCGGTATGGCATGGTTAATCCTGACGATGTCAAGAGGGCGATTACCTCCAAGACTATTCTTATCTCGATAATGCATGCCAATAACGAGATGGGTACTATCCAACCGATTGCTGAAATAGGCCAGATTGCTAAGGAAGCCAAAGTCTATTTCCATACTGATGCCGTTCAGACAGCGGGGCATATCCCGATAGATGTAAATGAGATGGGAGTAAATTTACTCTCGATGTCAGCGCACAAACTGTACGGTCCCAAAGGAGTGGGCGCATTATATATCAGAAAGGGTACCAGGCTGGTTAATTTCATGCACGGCGGTGACCAGGAGAAAAAGCGTCGGGCGAGTACCGAGAATGTTCCCGGAATCGTTGGTTTTAGTGTTGCCGCCGAACTGGCACAGCAGGAGATGGCGCAGGAAGCGCAACGCCTGACCCACCTTCGCGACCGCCTCATCAAAGGTCTGCTGGAACGGATAGACCATGTCCAGCTAAATGGTCATCCTACCAAGAGACTGCCCAACAATGTCAATGTCAGCTTTAACTTTGTCGAAGGAGAATCGATACTGCTTAACCTTGACCTGGAAGGTATTTGTGTTTCTACCGGTTCCGCCTGCACCTCGGCCAGTCTGGAACCATCGGCCGTTCTTCTGGCAATGGGCCTTTCTCATGAACTGGCGCATGGTTCCGTGAGGATTACCCTGGGCAAATGGAGCACTGAAGACGAAATCAATCAGGTTCTGGAGGTAACACCCCGAGTTATTGCCAAACTCAGAGCGATGTCTCCCCTGATGAAGAAATAGAAGGAGAAAAACGTGCCAGAAAATGTAAGGACATTATACAGTGAAAAGGTGATGGACCATTTCCGCAACCCGCGGAATGTCGGTGACATGGAAAATCCGGATGGCATCGGGCATGTCGGCAACCCGGTATGCGGCGATATCATGGAGCTTTATCTTAAAATAAAAGATAGCATCATTGTCGATGCCAAGTTCAAGACTTTCGGCTGCGGCGCTGCCATTGCCACCAGTTCGATGGTCACTGAAATGGTCAAGGGCAAGACTATCTCCGAGGCGCTGGAAATCTCCAACCGGGCGGTCGCTGAAGCGCTGGGCGGGCTGCCCCCTATCAAGATGCACTGTTCCGTCCTGGCCGAGGAAGCGCTTAAATCGGCTATCGATGACTACTATGCCAAAAACAAAGCTGACAGTAAAAAGACTAAGTGAAACACCTTTGCCAGCTAAAAGAGAGAAAATAAAGGTAGCTGTGGGGATGAGCGGCGGGGTGGACTCATCCGTAGCTGCGGCTCTACTCAAAAGGGACGGTTATCAGGTCAGCGGGATAACCATGAGAATATGGGATGGGGACGAGTCGCTGGGGGATGGTTTACGTCATGGCTGCTACGGACCGGGCGAGGCGGAAGATATCGAGGATGCGCGGGAGATTGCCCGGACACTGGGGATTGATTTCCATGTTTTCGACCTGAGGCAAGAGTACCGCACCGAGGTGCTGGATTATTTCTGCGACGAGTACCTGTCCGGCAGGACGCCTAATCCCTGCCCCAGGTGTAATTCCCGGATTAAGTTCGCAGCTCTGTTGAAGAAGGCTCAGGACAGCGGTATCGAATTCGATTACTTTGCCACCGGCCACTACGCCCGCGTAGAATATGAGTCTGGTCAGCGCCGCTATCTATTGAAAAAGGCATGGGACTTAACCAAAGACCAGACCTATTTTATCTCTTCTCTCACACAGAGTCAGCTCGCGCATACTCTCTTCCCTATCGGGAACTATACCAAGACAGAAGTAAAGAAGATGGCGGCTGATTTTGGACTGAAGGTTGCTGACAAAATGGAGAGCCAGGATTTTGTTGCCGGGGGTTATTCTTCCCTGATAGCGGGGAAAGCTCAGCCCGGGCCGATACTGGATAAGCAGAGCCATATTTTAGGCGAGCATCAGGGAATCCCCTTCTATACTATCGGGCAGCGCCGACGCCTGGGTATCTCAGCCAAAGAACCACTCTATGTTACCGATATCGACTGCGGCAGAAATGCTATTATCGTCGGTGGCAAAGAAGAATTGTACCGGGACGAGCTTATTGCCTCCGCATTGAACTGGATAGCGGTAGACGGATTGGAACAACCGACCAGGCTAAAAGCAAAGATAAGATATGCCCACCAGGAAGCCGAAGCGATGGTAACACCTCTGGTTAATGACAGGCTTTATGTAAAGTTTACCGACTCTCAACTGGCAATTACGCCGGGGCAAACGGTGGTCTTTTATGACGGTGATATGGTAATATGTGGAGGGAAGATAGAGAGGGCCGGAGGATGACATGGCTAAGATAATCGCCGTTTGTAAAAGTGAGAAGGTAGGTACCAGAAAAGAACCGGTGGCCGAAGGCGTCATTAAAGAAGAGTATGGCATGGTCGGTGATGCTCATGCCAATAGCAGCAGCCACCGTCAGGTAAGCCTGATTGCTATTGAAAGCATTAACAAGATGCGGGACATGGGTTACGATGTTAATCCCGGGGATTTTGCTGAAAATCTGACCACCGAGGGGATAAATCTGGTGGTGCTGCCTGTGGGCACTGAAATTACTGTCGGTAAAGATACTGTTTTAAGAGTTACCCAGATTGGCAAAGACTGCCATAGTGGTTGTGCCATCTTCCAGCAAATCGGTAAATGCATTATGCCCAAAGAAGGGGTATTCACCAGGGTGATTCGCGGTGGGCGTGTTAAGCCGGGAGACCCGATAAGGGAGATAAAACCCGATGGAAATTGACGATGAAGTCGAGAAA
>JACQOM010000185.1 GCA_016202525.1 Chloroflexota bacterium
ATCCCTTAGTTATCTCATTATCCTTAAATTCACTAAGGAATACGTTCTGGTAGTTAATCTCATTTTCCTTCTGATTATAAAGATAGCCAGATTCAAATATCAGACCGAATTCAAGCGATATGGTATTCATCTCATCTCGTCGGGTCGGGTCAGCAATAAGCAACACCTTATCACCGTTATCGACAAATTCCTTGATTGCCTTTCTCTCATCCTTAGAAAATTCATTCTGAGGAGAGGTTATAATGAAAGCAGATGGTAGCTTCTCTACAATCTCTTCTTTCTTAACCGGAACTGTCTCCTCTGGTTTAGCCTTTGCTGCCTTCTCCTCTGCTAGCTTCTCCTCTGCCGGCTTCTCCTTGCCCAGAAGCCCCTCTTTCAGGTTGTCTCCCGGATTTAAGAACCTGATAGTCAAACCCCGGGACACGAGCCGCAAAATTAGAACATTTAGTTCCTGCACGGTAAAGTTATTACGATGAGCCAGGTCAATCAGGACAACACCCTCCCCCGCGATATGGTTATCGGTAAACTCGGTTTTCGGTAGCGGAGAAACCACAACATTTTTATAGCCGGGCAGTATCTTCGGAGCCGCCGAGCTAGCGAAGTCGCGGTAGTAAAAAGAGCCCAGCCCGAACACGACCAGGACTACCATGATGATAACGATAACTACCCTGAGAATTACTGCTTTTACCACTGTCTACTCCGATGCAAAATATAGGTAATAGTATTTGGGAAACAGACCGGTTTGCGCTTTTAGCTTGGCGAAATCAGCCGACCCGAAAAACAAATATAATGGCAAGTTTTCCCCACGCAGCTCGACTACATCGTAATTCCTGAGACCGGCCAGATTAGCCGCTTTTTCGATTGCGACCGCCCTAGTGCCCATCTCATCGACAAGTCCGTAGTTCAGGCCCTCAAGACCAACGAACAGTTCTGCCCGAGAGATTTCCTGTTCCGAGAGCTTGAGTCGCTCCCCCCTCTGTGACATGACGATGGAGACAAACTGCTGCCTGACCATCTCCAGTATACTGATAAATCTCTGTCTTGAGCCACCGGTGGTCTTAAATGGCCCGGTAGCCCCGAGCGTCTCGTCCAGTTGTTCGGGTTCAGGCAAACCAACAAAAGCGCCGATGCTGCCAATCAGAGAGGTCGGCTCGGCATAGACATAATCTCCCGCCATAGCGATATAATAGCCGCCGCTGGCCGCTATCTGTCCGATAGAAACCACTACCGGTTTCCGCTGTCTCGCTCGAAGCGCGTCCAGATATATCTGCTCGACAGCACTGACCGAACCACCCGGACTATCTATCCGTAAGACTACCGCCTTAATACTTCTCTCTTCCCGGGCGGTCTGCAGCAAATTCAGAATATTATCGACAAAGTCCTGGTTAGCTATGGTGCCGGAAATATTTATGACCGCCACCTTTGGCTTAGGCATTAGCGGAATGGAGACCAGTCCCCCTAAAACCAAGCCGAGCAAAATAAAGAAGAGGATAGAAGTGAAACAGCGACGTAATAATCTCTTGATAGATTCCAGTTTAGACATAACCGCCTATCCCTACCATCTTATTCTGTCATTATACGATACATTATACTAAATACGCCAGTATAATACAAAATAATACAAGGAAAAATTAAAGACACCTTTCTTAGAACTATGGGAATCTGCTATACTTAAAAAGTAATTGCTGCCATTATTAATATGGTCAAGACTCAGCAGTTCCTTTACACACTGGTTCTAATTGCGCTCTTAATGTTGAGCGCTTGTCAGAACGCGCCAGCCTCTACCCGGGCACCAAAAGTCACTCCGGCACCACAAGTCCAGAGTGAACCGGTGTTGAAGTCCGTATTCGGAGCTGTGGTCAGCTTTAACCGAGAAGCCAGACAAATGGTGGTCTACGACACAATCAGCAAAAGCAATCTTACCCTTAAGGTCAACGATACTATCGAAGTCATCCAAAATGGCAAAAAGGGCAATCTAATTGATGTCACTGTAGGCAGTCCCGTTGACGTGACCTACGACGAAACTACCATGACCGCTATCAAGATTATTGGCGGTGAGCCTCCTCCTCCGCAACGACCCTACTAGCATAGTGATTCATCCTTTTTTGCCTTTCAGATAGTCTATTGCCCATTGAATAGCATCATCACCAGTCAGCTTCAACTCATAATCCGGACTGATTCCTTTACCTTCTATCAGACGTCCCTTCGGCGTCAGCCAGCGGGCAATCGTAATATATAACCCTGAACCATCTTTAAGTTGGTGCAGCGTATTGACACTGCCCTTACCATAGGTTTTGATACCGGCGAGTTTCGCGCGATCATAATCCTGTAAAGCGCCGGCTAACACCTCACTGCCGCTGGCGCTAAAGTTATCTGCTAGCATAATAATGGGGAGGGCTGTAGTCACATCTGTAGGCTTAACTGATAAAGAAGACTGATTACCCTGATTATCCACTACGCTAACTACTACCCCTTCTTTCAAAAAGTGGCTAGCCACGTCAACCACCTCGTTCAGCAGACCACCCGGATTACTGCGCAAATCGAGAATAATGCCGGTAGCTGCTGCCTGATTGATACTTTTCAGCACCGGGATTAGCTCCTCATCAGTACGCTCAGAAAAATGGTTAATATTAATGTAGGCGATGTCTCCTTTCATCTCAGAGCGAACACTGGATACCTGGATTTCCTGCCTCACTATACTAATCTCATTAGGGCTGGGCTCACCCTGATGAAGAATAAGCAGCCTGACTGTTGTCCCCCGCGGCCCGCGGATATGCAGCACCGCCACTTCCACAGTCATATTCGCGGTGGCGCTACCATCGACTTCCAGAATCAGATCGCCTGCCTTGATACCTGCCTTATCCGCCGGTGAACCAGGGATAGGAGCAATAACCATCAACTTCCCTTCCCTGATACCGACAAAAGCACCAATACCTTCGAATTTACCTTCCAGACTGCTCGAACTTAACTGGTAGTTTTCCGCATCCAGATAAGAAGTGTAGGGGTCATTCAGTGCCTCCACCATACCCTTGATAGCCCCCCCGCTCAGTACACGGGCATCCAGTTTATCCTTCTCCACGTAATCTTGGAAGATTATGCCCCAGGCTTCCGAGACCACATCTAGGCCCAGGTTAGCAGATGCCGGACCAGCCGTAACCGGAGCAGTTGAAGACGTACCCAGGGCACAGCCGGCTCCAAAAGATAAGAGCAAGCTCACTACTGTTACCAGGCTGATTATCACTATTTTTACTTTTCTTGACATTGAATTTACTCCTCTAAAATGTTTTGCCAATTCTTTGATTATCTACCGGATAACACCGGACCAAAATGGAAAGGGGAGGCATCAAATACCAAAACGAAGCAAGTAAACCTGTAAGCCGAGTTCTGTATCCTTCCGCAAGGGAAGGATGGTGACCATCTATCTAGCCCTCCCGTTACCGGAAGGGTCAAGCGACCAACCCGGGGACGGGGCCAGGC
>JACQOM010000191.1 GCA_016202525.1 Chloroflexota bacterium
GACGATAGTGGTGCTGACGATAGTGGTGCTGACGATAGTGGTGCCGATGACAGCGGTGCTGACGATAGTGGTGCCGACGACAGTGGTGCTGACGATAGTGGTGCTGACGACAGTGGTGCCGACGACAGTGGGTTCCGTGAGTTCTTTGACGCGATTTCATTCGATAATAGCTCCCTGTCCGGCGTAAGTTTTATCGGGTTGCAGGGAAGCAATGTCGGCGGCGCTGACATCGCGCTGGCGGAGTTAAGCCTGGGCGGTATCCTTACTCCTGATTACCGTGTGGTGGGTTTCTCCGCTAACCTGGGACTCAAGAATGAGGTGCTTCTTAGTCGTATCGCTGTGCCCGGCACGCGGTTGTTTATTGCTGTCCTGGGCTCGAACGGTGCATTTAGTGTTAATCCTTATCTTCTGCAGATTGAATCTTCGCTACCAGGCATTCAACCGGTTATCGGCCAGCCGTTGGTAAGCCCGTCGGTTCCCCAGGCTCTCTTGCGCCAGGACAGCACGCCGAAGACGCTATTTGTCACCCAGCAGCAGCGGCTGACGGCGCTCTACGGCAGCGAGAATTGGACTGACTTAGAGGGCAAACTTCTGGCTTTGGCGGAGCACGATGCTGTTCACGGCGATATCATGTCCCTGCCCAGTGACATTTATGATAATTGGGACAGCAATCCCAGCAGTGTGGACGAAGCCAACAATGTCGCATCACAAATCCGCGACATAATACAGTCATACCTTGCCGGCAAGCCCAGCATAGAATATGTGGTGATTGTCGGCAGTGACACCGTAGTTCCCTACCGCCGCGTGCCCGATGAAACTGTCATCGGTAACGAGCGCTATTATCTGCGGAGCTCATACCTCAAACTGGGTACCCCGCTCTTTTACAGTATCAAGATGGGGTATGTCCCTACCGATGATTACTTTGTTAGCCTTAGACCGATGTCCTGGCAGGGTCGCGAGCTATACGTTCCTGACTTGCCGATTGGTCGTATGGTGGAGACGCCGCAGGAAATCGGCGCGGCTGCCGACGCTTTCCTTAGCATTGATGGTATCCTTTCTCCCAGGACCGCGTTTGTCAGCGGGTACGAGGGCTTCTCCGATGGCGCCCAGGCAATAGTCTCGAACCTGGTAGCCGGTGGTCTGTCTACCACGAGTCTCATTGGTGACGATTGGTCTGCCGATGACCTCAGCGCGATATTACTGGGCAGAGTCTCGGCAATTTTAAACTCCCCGAATGCCCACTTCACCCACTATGAAGCACTTTCCGCCCGGGGCTTCGCCACAGACGACAAAACCGATATTATCACTAGCCTCGACGTGCAGCGAGCCACGGGTGCCCTTCTGGGTCGATTGATATTCTCTATCGGCTGTCACGGTGGACTCAGTGTTCCTGACGGGAACTCCAGAGCGGGAGACTTGGGCTTGGGTGTGGACCCTGCCTTAGACTTTGCCCAGGCTATGGCCCAGCAGCGTGCCATCTGGGTGGGCGCTACGGGTTACGGATATTTCGAAACGGAAGGCCTCGGTTTCACCGAGCAACTGCTCACTATCCTTGCCCGGAATCTGGTGCAGGGTGATGTCAAGGTGGGCAATGCGCTGGTAGATGCCAAGAGATTGTATTTAAGTAGCCTCAGCGCGATGACTGTTTATGATGAAAAGTCATCCATCGAGACTACTCTATACGGCTTACCCATGTACCGTATCCGACTCCCTCTTCGCAGTGCGGTATTGCCTTCGACTAATAAAATCTTAACTACCAGCAGCAATATACCCACCCCGGGCGGTAATACCCTGAAGGTAACTGATAGAGGCTCCACAGCGGTCATTGATTACTCTCTTGAGCTTCAGACTACCACCGCGGGTATGTATTACACCGCTAATCTTAGTAGTCAGTCCACCGGCGGCCGACCTGTCGAGCCGCGTATTGTTTACAATCTCGGCTCTGATGCCTCCGGAAACGATGTACATGGCGTTCTGCTAATCAGCGGCAACTTCAGTGATACTCAGGGCTTCAACCCCGTTATCTCCCGTCCCACCAATCAGTGGGAGCGTAATCCCAGAGAGCCTCGTACTGCCTTGAACTCCTTCTGGCCCTCCGAGCTGGGTACAGTTAACGGTATCATGACTAGCGATGGGCTGTACCAGAGCTTCGTGGTTATCCCGGGGCAATTCAAAGCTACCTCGCTTCCCGGTACCGGTGTCACCGGTACCCAGCGTTTGTATAGTCGGCTCGGTTTCGAGCTTCTGCGCTCCAGTTCAGATAACTGGCAGCCTCCGGTGATACGCGGTGTCGATTTCCGTCCGGTGAACGATACGACCGTGGGCGTCAGTGTGGATGTCGGCGACCACCGCGGTATTGCCCGTATCGTGGTCCTCCGTATTAGCAACGGTGGTCTCAGTCCTACCTCTCTTGTTCTAGCTGCCCCCTTGCCCACGAGTGGAATATTCACTCTTAATGTACCCTTTGCCAGCGGGGATACAATCATTGCACAAGTGGTGGACAAAGATGGCAATGTGGCTACCGCTACTGGCAAGGGTGCTAACATGAGCCTTATCAATTTGAATGTCAATCCCAATGTCACCGTCAACGAGAACAGCCCGGTGACCCTTGAAGCTGGTGTGGCCGGCTTTGGCAGCTTGACCGGTCCGGTTTTCTACATCTGGAACTTTGGCGATGGCACCTCCACCAGTGGGATAACCACCAACGGGGTGATTTCTGTTCAGCACACCTACCCTGACGATAACCCGACCGGTACCCCCTTTGACGATTACCCCACAATGGTGAAGGTGACCGACTCTGCCGGAGGTATTGGCACGGCCTTCATCACGGTGAAAGTTTTAGACGTGGCTCCGAGGGTCGCCATCGAATCAATAACCTCACCAATCAATGAGAATGGAACGACTGCGCTGACTGGCTCATTCACCGATGTTTCTCTGCGGGATACACACAAAGGCACAGTCAACTGGGGTGACGGAATAGTTGAGTCATTATCCATCACCCAGGATGCCGGTTCCGGCAGATTCACGGCGTCTCATCGGTATCTTGACGATAATCCCAGTGGTACATCGTCAGATAACTATACTATTACCGTGACGATAACCGATGATGACAATCTATCCGGGACAGCAGTCACTCAGGTGACGGTTAATAACCTGGCGCCGACAGTAACGGCGGGCGCTAACCAGACGGTTAACGAGGGCGATAGCCTGTCCCTGAATGCCCAGTTCAGTGATATCGGCAGCCGGGATACGCATACGGCGACAATTAACTGGGGTGACGGCACTACCTCGGCAGGTACCGTCAATGAAGCGAACGGGCAGGGTAGCGTTTCCGCCAGACATTCCTATGCTGACAACGGCATCTATACCGTGACGGTGACTGTTACTGACGATGACCTTGGTGCCAACTCCGGTACTCTTCAGGTGACCGTTAACAATGTAGCTCCAAGCGTAGGAGCTATTGATATACCGCGGGAAGTGCCGCCGAATACTCCAGCCAACGCCAGCGCTCGCTTTACCGACCCCGGCACGCTTGATACGCATACGGCAGTATGGGACTGGGGTGATGGTAGGACTTCAGCCGGCGTGGTCAGCGAAATGAACGGTAGCGGCACGGTAACTGGCAACCATACCTACACTACTCTCGGTTCCTTTACCGTCAAGCTTACCGTGACGGATAAAGATGGTGGCGTCGGTCAAGCGACATTCCAGTTCGTCAATGTCTCCCCGTGGGACCCGAGGGGAGACTCACCCAGCCCTGACGGTGATTTAATCGGTGGCTCTATCAGCAATAACCAGACCCACATGACTATCGTCTTGAGGGTGAGCGGGAATATTACTGACCAGTTCCAGTACCGCGTCAGGCTGGACCTGGGCGGCGGCTCTACCATGCTGCTCAAGTATAGTGGGGGCAAGCTCACCGGTTTGCCCAGCCTCCAGGCAGTGGTCAATGGTGGCGAGATAAAGTTCACCTTTAGCC
>JACQOM010000184.1 GCA_016202525.1 Chloroflexota bacterium
CCCTTCACCCTGGCTCGAACTCGAAGGTGTCTCCTCTGACGGGTTACTCTCGATGTATCTTTAGCCATTTATGCGGCCTTTCCCCCTACTGCCTTGCCGGTTTTACCCGGTTTCAGCTTGATAAATTCCCCGGCGTATCTAATACCTTTACCTTTATAAGCATCAGGCGGGCGGATGGCACGAATTCTGGCCGCCATCTCACCTACCGATTCCTTATCAATCCCTCTAATCGTAATGTGATTGGTCCCTTCCACACTGAAAGACACACCCAGTGCCGGCGCAACCTCAACCTGATGGGAAAAACCGACACGCATTACCAGCTTATCTCCGGCTTTTTCCGCCCGGTAGCCAACGCCGACTACCTCCAGTCCCTTCTCATAGCCTTTACTGACCCCTTCCACCATATTAGCCAGAAGGCTCCGTGTCAGACCATGTAAAGAGCGGTGCTCACGGCTATCACTGGCCCGCGACACTATCAGTTTATCGTTTTCCAAGGCAACCGACATTCCCTGACTAACACGACGCTTTAGTTCGCCTTTTGCCCCCTTGACCGTGACCTCATCCTGTTTTATCGTGATAGCCACACCCGCTGGCACGGTTATCGGCATGCGTCCTATTCTAGACATAAACAACACTCCATGAAATAATTACAACACATAGCATAGCAGTTCTCCGCCTAGTCCCTGGCGCCGGGCTTGCTGGCCCGTCATCACGCCCTTAGATGTTGAAACGATAGCCACACCCAGGCCACCGCTGACCCGCGGAATCTCTTTCTTCTCGACATACACCCTTAGCCCGGGCTTACTTACACGCTCCAGAGAGGAAAGGACCGGCCGGTTGGATGCGTCATATTTCAGACGCACCTTAATCACCCGGTGCGGTTTGCCCTTGAGCACCTCATAGTCATTGACAAAGCCCTCCTCCTTAAGGATTTTAGCAATTGCCAGCTTCATCCTCGAGGCGGGTATCTCTACAGCATCATGCCGGACCATAACCGCATTACGTATCCGGGTTAGCATATCCGCAATTGGGTCAGAGACAGTCACTCTTCCTCCCTTAAATAATCCTTAACATTTAATTACCAGCTTGATTTTCTCACCCCTGGAATCTGACCATCCAGGGCCAGTTTACGGAAACAAATGCGGCATAAGCCGAACTTACGGATATAACCGTGAGGCCGGCCGCACAGGTAACACCGGTTATGCTGCTGAACCTTATATTTAGACGGGCGCAGCGACTTGGCAATTTCTGACTTCTTAGCCATTTTCCTCCACAGCAAAAGGCATCCCCAGTAGCTCCAGGAGGTGCCTGCCTTCTTCATCTGTTTTAGCCGTAGTCACAATCGATACTTCCAGACCCCGGATTTTATCTATTTTGTCGTATTCTATCTCCGGGAAAAGAGTCTGCTCCTTAAATGCCATAGTATAATTACCCCAGCCATCGAAAGAGTCTCTGGAAACCCCCTGAAACTCTCGGATACGGCACAAAACAGCATTCATCAGCTTATCCAGAAAATCATACATCCGTTCTCCGCGCAGGGTCACCTTCAATCCGATGGGCATGCCCGCTCTCAATCTGAAATTAGCAATCGACCTCTTGGCACGGGTAGTTACCGGGTGCTGTCCGGAAATAGTCGCTAAGTCACCTTCGGCAGCTTCTAGAGCCTTGGCATTCTGAATCGCCTCTCCGGCGCCGATGTTAAGCACGACTTTCTCCAGGCGCGGCACCTGCATTATGTTCTGGTATCCGTAACGCTTCATCAGCTCCGGGATAACCTCGTTCCGATACTTTTCTTTTAATCGTGACATCTAATCAATCACCTCGTGACAAACGCGGCAAATCCGGACTTTCTTGCCGTCATCTAAAAAGCGAAAGCCGATGCGGGTGGGATGATTACACTTATTACACAGGAGCATAACATCCGATACATGAACCGGTGACTCCCGCTCAATTATACCCGCCTGTCTGACCTGCCCGGTCGCCCGTGTATGTTTTTTGATGAAGTTAATGCCCTCTACCAGTACCCGCTCATCTTTGGGGTAGGCGAAGCGCACTTTACCCTTCTTGCCTTTATCTTTACCGGCGATAACCAGCACGGTATCCTCTTTTCTAATCTTCATCTCATAAAACCTCAGGTGCCAACGACATAATCTTGGTAAAATTTTTCTCTCTCAGTTCCCTGGCTACCGGCCCGAATATTCGGGTTCCCTTGGGGTTATTCTGTTCGGAAAGAATAACGGCCGCATTCTCATCAAACCTGATGGAAGAACCATCGGCACGCCGGTACGGCTGAGTGGTCCGGATAACAACGGCTTTAACCACTTCACCTTTCTTGACGGCTCCCCCTGCGGTTGCCCGCTTGACTGAGGCCGTAATAATATCGCCTAGCCGGGCGTACTTCCGGCTGGTACCGCCCTGCAAGCCGATGCACATAATCTGGCGGGCTCCGGTATTATCTGCCACTTTAAGTCTAGTATAAGATTGAATCATATTACTCTATCCTAAAAACCAGCTTCAGGTTATCTCCGCAGGCTTAACCTCGACCATTTCTTTTTTGGTTATAATTTCCGCCACCCGCCATCTCTTCTCTTTAGACAGCGGACGGGTCTCTATAATCCGGACGATATCCCCTTCCCCACATTCACTCTTGGCATCATGGGCCTTATATTTGACTTCTTTTTTGATGGTCTTCTTATACAGAGGATGGTGCTTTGTCGACTCCACTACTACCACCACTGTCTTGTCCATCTTATTACTAAGGACACGACCGATTCTGATTTTGTGCTTTGTCTCCATATTCTCCAACTTTCCCCGCCTGTTTCAGGATAAAATCGAACCCGCTAGAGCTGATTATCTACGCCAGCTCTCTTTCCCTTATTACGGTTTGTATTATAGCAATCTTTTTCTTTGTCAGCCTGAGCTGGCGATGGTTCACCAACTGCTTAGTAGTCAAGCGAAAACGAAGTTCAAAAAGCTCCCGATGAGCTGCTTCCAATTGCCTGGCTAATTCCTCAGGCTTCAATGCTCGAATTTCCGTAGCCTTCATCCGGCACCTACTTTCGCTGTTTTAGCACCACCGGCTACCACCGTTTCCCTGGCAACAAATTTAGTGTCTATCGGGAGCTTATGAGAAGCCAGACGCATTGCCTCTTTGGCTATTTCCTCATCGACACCGGCCATCTCGAATAAGATTCTGCCAGGCTTCACTACCGCCACCCAATGGTCGGGAGCACCCTTGCCGGAACCCATACGGGTCTCTGCCGCCTTTTTAGTAATCGGTTTATCCGGGAAAATACACACCCAGATATTACCACCACGCCGAACATGACGTGTAATTGCCCGGCGGGCAGCCTCAATCTGACGAGCTGTCAGCCAGGCTGCTTCCATCGCCTGCAAGCCGAAATCACCAAAAGCAACGGTATTCCTGGCGTAGGCTTTACCCTTGCGGCGCCCTTTTTGCACTTTACGAAACCTAACACGTTTAGGTTGTAGCATTATTCTCTCCCTGTTCTACAGGTGGCTCAACTGCTGCCTTGGTCTTTCTTTTTCTGGCTGGCTTGGCCGCTGGCTCTGCTGCCGTCACAGGCTCGGCACTGACCTCAGCCACCGCTTTAGTTCGTCTCTTTGTTGCTGGCTTGGCCACTGGCTCTGCTGCCGTCACAGGCTCGGCGCTGACCTCAGCCACCGCTTTAGTTCGTCTCCTGGCAGGCTTGGCCGCTGGTTCTTCCGCCACCGACGCCGCTACAACTGGTGCTGCCTCAGCACTGACGGCCACCGGCTGCTCCGCTGTCTCCTCTTCCTTAATTTCCGGCAGAACTTCACCTTTAAATATCCAGACTTTCACGCCGATTCGTCGCATTACGGTACGCGCTTCAGTATAGCCATAATCGATTTCAGCCC
This sequence comes from Chloroflexota bacterium, assembly GCA_016202525.1. The sequence continues at coordinate 3,901 of JACQOM010000184.1, forward strand.
GCAGTGTTTGTATC
>JACQOM010000192.1 GCA_016202525.1 Chloroflexota bacterium
ACCGAGGATGATGAAACCGGGGAAGTGACCGAGCGGGTATTAGGCAAGACCGAGCCGGCGGAAGTCCTGGCTACCGTTGCCGGTGTTGGCAAGGCTGCCGCGTCAGAATAGGCAGTATTTAATTTAATAGTCTAAGCGAAATAGGAAAGCCCTCGAAAGTCAGTTCGAGGGCTTTTTAGTTTTTCTAAGAAGGATGCTTTTTGAGCTTGTCTAAATTGCGGTCAGCGCCTGTGAGACTTTAAGTCGATACACTCTTTGCCTGTGGTTGCTTCTCTTTCCTGCTTACCGTCTCTTCCCACTCCCGTTCAACTTCAGACCAGGGCCTTCCGCCTTTCTCTTTATATTCAGCACGCGCGGCTTGAATCAATGGCACAAGTTCCTCATCCTCCCGCGCATCCAACCATTGCCGGACGGCATCAGCAATAATTTCGCTGGCCGCTGTATGTCTTCTCGCTGCTTCTACCTTCAAATATGTGTAAAGCTCCTCATCATGGAACACTACTGTCATCTTCCTGCTCATCTTCATCCTCCAAGACATACGTACTTACGTACGTATAAAATTGTAACTCTATGGGGGTGTAGTGTCAAGGGAATCGGACTTAACGGTATCCGGCATTAGTTTGAAACACTTTGAGATGGATTCCCCGTCGGTGTGATAATGTGTTACAATTCACATGCTCGTTTGGAGATAAACTCCGGGATAGGATATGGATAACCAGCCTGATTTGGGGCGTCTTCTTTCCGTACGTATGCGGGTGCATCCAACATGGTATCTGGCTGTCATTCTGATAACCAGCATCCTGGTCACCCAGTACCCCGGGAATTATGCCCTGTGGGAAAGAGTACTCATGGGGCTGGTCGCCAGCTTGTTGTTTCTCGCCTCGATGGCCGTTGTTCAAATTCTCACTAACCTCGTCTCGATTTTAGCGCGTATCCCTGTGAGAAATGCTACGCTGTTTATCTTCGGTGGAGTAGCACAGGTGCCAGAGGACAGCACCAGCGCCGGGCGAGAGACTGTTACGGCAATAGTCACGCTATTGCTCAATCTGATGGTAGCCGCTGCATTCAATTGGCTCTACCTGAGCCAATCGCGTACGAGCAGTTCCCCAATCATGTTGCTACTGCAGTGGCTCACCTTTTTCTGGTATATGCTGGTCCTTTTCCACATTGTTCCTGCTTTCCCGCTGGCTGGTGGCAGAGTTCTGGCTGCCGGTGTTTGGAAAGTCACCAATAGTTATCTACGTTCTATGCGACTTGCCACTACAATAGGGTGGTGCTTTGGTGTGGGTCTGAGTTTAGGTGGCGCTGCACTTTTATTCCTGCATGGGCAAATAGAGGACGGGCTGATGCTGATGTTTTTTGGCTGGGCGTTACAGGGGGCGGCTACGTTCAGTATCCGGCGAGCTACACTCTTCGGTGCGCTGCAAAGCACCAGAGCGAAGAATATTATGACAAGGGAGTTTCCGAGCATTGGTCCTGACCTTAATCTTGAGGAACTGGTCCGTGATTATGTGTTGATGACGGGACAGGACTTCTTTGCGGTTACCGACCAGGGAAAACTATTGGGTGTTGTGACCACCCAGAATATTAAGCATGTACCGAAGAATCGTTGGGGAAAGACCTCAGTTGGTATGATTATGATTCCGGGAAGAACAGTTAGAACAGTCTCCGGCGAACAATCCGCAGCACATGCTCTCGATGAGATGGACCAGTTCAGGATCGACCGCCTGCCTGTTCTGGAGAATGGTGAGATGATTGGTATCGTGGTTCGTGACAATGTTTATCGTCTCGCGGAGATTCGGGCACAACTAAAGATTTAAAATTGTTCAATCGCATATCCAGGCATGGACGGTGAGTCACTGATTATATCCAGCCAGGGGTTGAGACAAAATCTCATCAATTAGTTTTCTCCGTACGGCTTGTTGAGAGTAAATCTGTACATCAGCTTTGAACCATCGGAATGGCCCTTCCGCCTGAGACCAGGCCTGTAGCCTTGTATCGGTTGTATTGCTTGTTAACCATGAAGCTTGTGGAATTTTGACTAGAGACGTGCCGCCTGTGATTTTTATCTCATAGTGGTCGCGGTTGACCTCTGGTGGCAATGTTTGATATTGGAGGGTGTTCCATCGCGCCTGGACACGGCTTTTCGGTGCCGCTCTGGTTTTCACATATAACCGGCAATCTGTTGGGTCACCGGGGTTTGACAAGCGGATATTGGTGCTTGTGAGAAACGGAAAAGAGTCGAGGTAAACCTGGTAAGAGCTAAGCAGGTTACCGGTAGAACACCCCCCCACGATATCTTCCCATTCTTGCCACTTGAAGAACGAGCTATTGATGTGAGAAATGTCACCACTCATACCCAGGGATTCACCGAGCCTGTCGCCCCAGTGGTAGGCTAAAGGGAACCAACCGGCGTGATGCTCAAAGGTTTGGCTGTATGCAAGAACCGGTGTCTCTATTATGCCACCGAACAGGTAGCGCAGGATTTGGTCGGCGATGGTTTCAGCCACATCCGGCTCTTCTGTAAAAGCACTGTGTGCGTGTTCTCCATAATAAACAACATCAGCCCCCGCCGAATACTGCGCGGATATTGGTACAAGGCCGTCATCCATGTCTTCGGGGAATGGGTCCAAACTTGAAAAATCAAATTGCGTACTTAATGGGGCAGATTCAGCTGATATGAATGCCAGCCAATGTTTGTTTGTGCCTACTTGTAAGCCATCGGCTGAGCTATCATAAGAACTAAGCGAATTGGCGACTCCTTTGTCAGAAATTAACCTGTTCGCCTGAATATAGTTTGTCACGGAGACTCCTCCGACGACATTATAAGCGTTCAAATATTTAATCGGGCTGTTAATTGTCACTACCATGGCAGTACGGTCACTCAGGTTCCCGATATTGTGAGCCACTGCGTACAAAGCTGCCTTGCCCCCCATGCTGTGCCCTACTAGAATCAGGTTCTTCTTGCCGGCGAAGTGTTTTTCGACTGCATCAGCAATATTTTGGGCCCACTTATCAATGTCCACGTCGTTAGGATAAGACCTTTGGAGCGTGTTGATTTGGACGATCGTTCCCGGGTTTGCCTGTTGAAAGTCAGAGATATATGTACGCGCTCGCTCCTCAATGGTGTCCGCCAGGAGTTGTGTAGGTGCACTGGTACTGCCCATTCCATGAAGAAAGACAAAGTTTAGCTCCTTCACCTGTAGAGGACTTGCGCCGACTATCAAACCTGAACCGAGAGATTGTGCTACACATAGCATAATCACTGCCAGCCGCACTGGAAATGCAGCGATGTGCCCGGTTTTAAAAAGCCTGTAACGCCCCTTCATTTTTCCCAGCATTCACATTACGGAAATGCGTTTAGCACCGCTATGATGCCTACCAGTATCAGATAAATTCCAACGATGTAGGCGATTATACGGGGCCAAATAATGATTATGATTCCAGCCACTATGGCCAGAATTCCGGCTATCAGTCCACTCGTCACAATTAATGGCATATGAACCTCCTTTAATTGTATTGCTCAGGTGACAGGACTTTTTTGTTCTTCTAAAAAGGATGGTACGCCTGGTGGGATTCGAACCCACGACCCCCGGTTCCGAAGACCGATGCTCTATCCGCTGAGCTACAGGCGCACGTTTCTGAGTTTCGGGTCTGGGTTACGGGCAATAGCCCGGATTTGCTCTTAACTTGCTGAGGCAGGTGGGGTGAGTGGAGGGATTTGAACCCTCGATATCCAGGGCCACAACCTGGCGCCTTAGGCCGCTGGGCTACACTCACCACAAACGGTAGTTAGAGTAGTGGCGGTGAACATTATAACTAAAAGGCGGGTTTCATTCAATGAGTAGTAGTGTCAGTTCTTGCCGCAAAGTGCTAAAATCAAGGTATGGTGAATGACGATGATTGATGAATTATACATCCGCCACTTGACGGTGGAAGAAGCTCTGTTGAAGCTGGATAAATACCTCAATGACGCCTTTATGGCCGGGTTATACCAGGTCAGGGTAGTCCATGGTAAGGGGACGGGGACTCTGCGGCAGGTAGTCCGCCAGCAACTGGCGAAGCATTCGCTGGTCGTGTCCTTCCGCACCGGCGGTTACGGGGAGGGGGGAGACGGGGTTACCATAGTGGAGATGGCGCTGAAATAGTCCTAGCGGATGTAAGCGGTTAATTCGGGCAGGGTATGAATTCGGGGGCAGTCGACGGGCTCTGGGGATGAACCGTAGCGGTCGATAAGTATTGCTTTGATACCTACCCCTTTAGCGCCGGCGATATCTATTTTATACTGGTCACCTACATGGATGGCTTCGGAAGCATTGACGCCGGCTTTGCGTAGCGCTGCCAAGAAAAAGGCTGGCTCGGGTTTGTCAGCCCCTACCTCTCCTGCGGTGACGGTAAAGTTAATGTAAGGTCCCAGTCCCAGCCTGGCGCAAACAGGCTGCATATCCCAGTCGATGTTGCTCAGCAAGCCCAGGGTGAGGTTTCGCTCCTTCAACGTTTTCAGGGTCGGCAGCACATTATCGAAGAGGACAAAGTCCATCCCCTGTGCTAGCTGTTGTACCCTCTTCATGATTTGTACCAGCCGGTCTGGCGGCAGGGAAGTACTGACTCCGGCTTCGGTCAATATGGTCTGCTGGTAGCGGGAGTAAACTTTGGACTGCTCTTCCGGGGTTCTTTTCCGCACCGGGGAAACGGCGTTTTCTTCAAGGTACTCCCGGTCGGCGACGGCTAAGCCGGGCATTATCTTCTGCGGTGAGACATGGATGTCAAATTCCTGAAGAACTTGGCTCTGTAATTCTTCTCGATGAGGTTCGTAGCGGGCTAAGGTATTGAACCAATCGAAAAATATGGCTTTAATCAAACTGGCTTGCCTGCCTATGCATCTGGAACGCCGAGGTCTCTGATATAATCGACAGTATCCTGAACGGTTACTATCTTTTCCGCATCTTCATCTGGGATTTCAATTTTCTGTGTCGCGTTGCTGAACTCTTCTTCCAGGGACATTATCAATTCTACTAAATCCAGAGAATCAGCCCCTAAATCATCGACATAGTTAGCCGAGGGGATGACTTCTTCCTCGTCTACTCCTAGCTGGTTCACGACTACCTTTTTTACCCGGTCGAAAATAGATGCCACTTTCTATCCCCCCTTTTAGAACTTTTATTTCTTGGCTAGAGAGCTGATTGAACCGAGCACTCCGTTGATGAATCTCGACGAGTTTTCACTGCCGAATTTCTTAGCCAGTTCAACCGCCTCATTTATTGCTATCTTTACCGAAACCCTATTATCAAACAAAATTTCAAATATTGCAA
>JACQOM010000188.1 GCA_016202525.1 Chloroflexota bacterium
AGCTTGACGGTATCACACCCTCCCACCACTAAGTGCCCCCGCTTATTTACCTCGGCAGTTACCGGAAATACGGAAAGCCGGGTAACCTGCTCTATCACCATCTCTCTTTCCTCCTCTTAGTTTAATATTACCAGCGCCCACCCAATGAAGTCAACGAAATGATTTCACTGTCATTGCGAGAAGAGTATTCCTCTGTTATTGCGAGGGTTAAGCCCGAAACAATCCGTTCTATCATTCCGTGCTTGACACGGAATCCATGTGGGGAGGCGAAACTGGATTACCACCTGCGGCGGGAGTCGGTGGCAAGCAGCCTACGCTGAAATTACAATCTCGAAGATTTATTCAGACTTATACTTAACACAACTTGTGCTAGAATAGGGACATGGAAGAATTCTTACCCGGACTGGTCAGAATAATGGAAGAGCGTCTGGGTAAATTTGGCCGCCCATTAACTACCATTGTTGTATTGGCATTGGCTTTCGGGGCAATAGCTTGGGGGTTAAACCTCTTTTGGTATAACGTAGTTTCTCCAATATCGAAATTCATTCAAACTATTCTTGAAGTGCGGCCATTCACTTTAGAAGACTTTGTCAAGACAGTAATAACGCCTTTAGCCATCTTAATCATTTTATCGATTATTTTGTTTATATTAACCCAAATACTCTTCCGCAAAACAATAATAAAACAAGCTGAGAAATCCGTGAGAATGGCTGAGGAACAGACAGGTATAGCATAAGAGATGGTACAAGAGGTAAAAAATCAAATTAAACTATGGGAAGAGGTTAAATCCCATGCCGAAGAACAAACTCGCATATCTCAAGAGCATATCCGCAGAGTAGAGGAATTATCACTAAAGGTAGAATCAAAGTCTGACAAGAAAGAACCTCAGACTTGATTACTCTTTATGCAGAAATGGCGTTTGCACAATAAGTCGGTCAGAGATAGGAGTTATGCAAAGCCCCTTTCTAAGGCAGGGGTTTGAGGGGATGAAGATAATAAATAATCATCCCCCACATGACAACGTCATAAAATTCTGATATAGTTTAGACCTATGGGAAAAAATCTAGCTGAAAAAATCCTCAGTGCCAAATCCGATACCGACGCCAGCGCCGGCGATATCGTTGTCTCCCGGTTAGACCTGGTGTTTGTCCAGGATACCACCGGCCCACTGGCATTGAGACAATTTGCCGAAGCCAATCTGAAGACCGTTTACAACCGTGAGCGAACCGTCCTCTTCATCGACCATTCTGTACCCAGCTCGGCCAGAGAGCTTTCCAACGACCATGCTTTCCTCAGAAAGTTTGCCGAAGAACAGGGGGCTATCTTAAGCGATAGCGGCCAGGGCGTTTGCCACCAGATAGTCGCTGAATCATTCGCCCGGCCGGGAGATGTTGTCGTCGGCTCGGATTCTCATACCGTCACTGCCGGCGCGCTGGGAGCATTTGCCACCGGCATGGGCTCCACGGATATCGCTATCGGCATGGCTCTGGGCAAGACCTGGTTCCGCGTCCCGGAGACAATCAGAATAGTCGTCAACGGCCGTTTCACCAAAGGCGTCTATGGCAAAGACCTTATTCTGCATTTAATTGGCAAGATTGGCGCTGATGGCGCCACCTATAAATCGCTCGAATTCGGCGGTGAAGCCATATCGACAATGTCGATGTCAGGCCGTCTCACCATTGCCAATATGGCCATCGAAGCCGGAGCCAAGGTTGGCCTCTTCCCCTCCGATAACATCACCAGGGATTTTCTAAAAAACCAGGGCAGAGGTGAGCAATTTACGGCTCTCAGCCCCGACCCTGATGCCACCTACGAAAGAACAATCAGGATAGATGCCGCCAAACTTGAGCCTACTGTCGCCAAGCCCCACACCGTGGATAATACGGCCCTGGCCAGAGAACTGAAAGGAACCCGTATCGACCAGGTTTTCCTGGGCACCTGTACCAATGGGCGGCTGGATGACATCGCCCTGGCGGCAAGCATGCTAAAAGGCAAAAAACGGCACCCCCATACCCGGCTCGTCATCGCCCCGGCCTCCAAGAGCATTCTCCTCGCTGCCATCGCTGCGGGATACATTACGACTCTGATTGAGGCTGGAGCCACCATCGTCCCGCCCGGCTGCGCCGCCTGTCTCGGTGTGCACCAGGGTGTGCTTGGAGACGGCGAAGCCTGCTTATCTACCGCCAACCGCAACTTCAAGGGACGCATGGGTAATCCGGAAGCCTTCGTCTATCTGGGCAGCCCGGCAACAGCCGCCGCTACCGCTATCAGGGGTGAAATCACCGACCCCAGAGAGGTTTTATAAATTTAATAAGGTAGGTATCCGGAAGGGTCTGAAAATGCTAAAAGGCAAAGCGTTCAAATTCGGCGATGATATCTCTACCGACCACATTGTGCCGGGAAGACTGGCTCACTTGCGCAGCAACCTGCCTGAGCTGGCCAAGCATGTGCTCGAAGATGCCGACCCCACCTTTGCCCAGCGCGTCAAAAAGGGCGATTTTGTGGTCGGAGGCGACAACTTCGGCCTTGGTTCCAGCCGGGAACACGCTCCGCTGGTCATCAAGATGGCTGGAGTCAGCGCCATTCTGGCCAAATCGGTTG
>JACQOM010000204.1 GCA_016202525.1 Chloroflexota bacterium
ATGCTGAAGTTGCCCAGCATTTCAAAGAAAGTAAGGTGGGTGGAATCGCCGACCGACTCGATATCAGTGGTGCGAAAACACTTCTGGCATGACGTCAGCCGTGGACCGGGCGGGACAGCTTCGCCCAGAAAATAAGGCTTGAATTGCACCATGCCGGCGCTGGTCAGCAGCAATGTGGGGTCGCCCTGAGGTATCAAGGAGGAGCTGGGAATAATCTTATGCCCTTTGCTCTCAAAAAAGCTCATGTAAGCGGCGCGAACTTCATCACTGGTCACTTTTAGCGGTCACATCCTTTACTAATCACGTTAAATACGATTTTAGTGTAAGTGAGATTGGCTGTCAACGAAGACACTAATAATCTATTGCTGGAAGGCAAAGAGGGCCGCGCCAAAGACTCCGGCATCATCACCAAGCTGCGATGGGACAATACGCAACCCGCGAGTGAACAACGGGAAGGCTTTTTCTCTGACTACCTGCCTCACCGGTTCAAGTAAGAGGTCGCCCATCTTTGCCACACCGCCGCCGACAATAATCATTTCCGGATTGAAAATATTGACCAGGTTCACTATACCTATCCCCAGATAGCCGGCAGTCCGGCCGATAACCGCCAAGGAAAGAGCATCACCCTGCTTAGCCGCGAGAGCTATTTTTTCGGCGGTAATGTTTTCCATCTTGCCCTCAGCCATGTCAGTCAGAACCGACTTTTCTCCGCTACCGATACGCCGTACCGCTTCTCTGGCCATAGCCGTACCCGAAGCCAGCATTTCCAGACACCCGGTATTGCCACAAGGACACCTCGGCCCATTAACATCGATAGTCATGTGCCCAATCTCGCCAGCCCCACCGGATGCGCCGAGATATAACTCGTCATTAACGATAATGCCACCGCCGATACCCGTACTCACCGTAATGTAAATCAGATTACTGACTCCCTTACCAGTGCCAATCCTGTGTTCGGCCAGAGCGGCGGCGCTGGCATCATTAATCAGGAAGGTTTTAACCTTACCTCTATCCGCTACAATATCCCTTAACGGAATATCACGCCAGCCAGAGAGGCTGGGCGACAGGGTGACTACTCCCCGCTCCATATCGATAATCCCCGCCGCCGCAATACTGATACTATGTAATTGAGACCAGCTCATATTTTTCAGACCGAGCAGATGGTCGGCGGCAGAGAGCATCCGGTCGATTACTGCTTGCGGCCCCTCGTCAGCCAGAGTGAGATGATATTCCCTGGCGAGCATCTTGCCTTCATCAGAAATAAGAGCGGTAATTATCTTGGTACCACCGATATCGATGGCCAGCACCGGCGATTTTGGTTTTTTTACTCTCGGCATGTCAATACAACCTTAGCCGATACCAGTATGACAGCGGGTATCTCAGACCCCTCTTCATCTTTCAGTTCAGTTCGGGCTGGGACTGGCCGCATAGCTCCGGTCGCGCTGGCAAAGCTCAGCCACTAGAATATCGAGGGCAAGCTCAGCCTCATATTTGCCGGTTTTGATGGCCAGGTCGGTCTCTAAAAGCTGGCGGTACACCTGCTTCAGGCGAGTAAGAGAATGGCGCCCGGCCTGCTCTAATGTCTTGCGGAAGGCAAACTCCGCATTCAACCCCAGCTTACGCTGAATCTCTATTTCCGGCTTTTTTTGCTGGCTTAATTCTTTAGCCCTGACTATCAGGCCGACCTGCCGCGCCAGCATGAACAACAGGTAGACCGGCGCCGCCCCGTCCAGCAACATTTGCTGCAGCAACCGCCCGGCCAGCGCCCCTTTAGACTCGATAATGGCATCGACCATCGCAAAAACATTAACCTGCTGGGTTTCACTGACTATTGCCCGGACGTCTGCTTCCTCGATACGGCGGCCGGAAGCCAGCAGCACCAGTTTGCTAATCTCACCAGCCATAACCCACAGGTTGCTGCCGACCAGTTTCGCCAGCGACTCAAGCGCTACCGGAGATATGCTGCCGCCCTCTTCCTTGACACGCTGCTGAATCCACTGCTTTAGCGGAGGCCCTTTTATCAGAGGAAACCTCTTGACCACCGCTTTAGCCGCCAGTGCTTTGAGCAGAGGGTTGTTATTGCTCAGGTCACCTTCCAGCAAGACAAGCACGGTACTATCCGGCAGCTGGCTAAGACAGGCAACCAGCGCTTCATTTTTGTCTGACTGGTCGGCACGCGGGGTCTTCTTCGGGCGACCGGTCCTGACCCTGGACTCAAAACGCCCCAGCAGTCCCTCGACAATCACCAGACGTTTTTCCGCCAGAAAGGGCAAAGTCTGACAGACCGTGCTCAACTGGTCCAAGGTAACCTGCTGACCATCGAGGGTGGTGGTCGCCGAAGACAGCATTGCCTGGTCGCCCATTTCCCGTTTTATCTGCTCGAGCGACCGCGTAAGGGAATAATCATCGGGGCCTGATAGTATGTATAACAAAGATTACTTCCTGCTGGTGATTCTACCCAATTCTATCACAATCTGTCATTATCCAGAAAACTGTCATTGCGAGGAGCACATTCCCCTTCGGCACGCTCAGGGTCGGTGTAAACTCGGCGACGTGGCAATCTCCAGGATTGTCTCTATTTAACAATACTTGTTATGGTGAGATGCTCGATATATAATAAACATTCGAAAAGAGGAGAACTCATCCGGTATCTGGTAAGCAACGGGGCTTTTCTGTATAGAGAAGGGAGCCGCCATAGCATTTACCGGAGAGGTAAATACAGAACATCAGTCCCGGGCCACAATGAAATAATGGACGAACTGGCAAGAAAGATTTGCCGGGATTTGGGAATCACTTTCCGAAGATAGAGGTAAGTCAAGATGGAATATAGAGCAGTTATTAAAAAGGCCGATGGTTGGTGGATAGGCTGGCTAATCGACCTGCCGGGCGTCAATGCTCAGGAAAAGACCAAGAAGAGATTGCTGGAATCTCTAAGAATATGCGCTAAAGAAATGCTGGCCCTGCCTTTTGAGCCTAAAGAAGAGGAGGAATTGGTAAAGATAAAGGTGTAGTCAGTTTCTTACCCAATATCCAGCTGCACTTTGATGGCTTCCTCTATCCGGTGCATGTCTTCCTCAGAGAGAATGCCAGCGCGGCGAAAGAGCCGTGCCTTGCTGACAGTCGCCATCTGGTCCGCCATCGCCTTACTTTCCTTCCCTGCTACAGTTACCACCGCCTCACTGGGATAAAGCCGGGCAGTCTTGC
>JACQOM010000197.1 GCA_016202525.1 Chloroflexota bacterium
CCCCCGTACTACCGGGGGCGCCTGACCTCTGCCAAAAAGTCGAAATAGCAGATTACAAAAATAAGTAAGATTAGGGAGGTAAACAAGGTAAACTATGAAAGTCAATAAATTCTTTCGGCTTCTGTTCATGTTAATACTAGGGGGGACATTGCTAGCGTTCTCGGCGGCCTGTCAGCAGGCAAGCGCCCAGGATATCCAGGGTCTCTTGCAGGCAATCGAGGGCAAAGAGATGGTCATCAAACTCGATGATGGCACTATTGCCCGCATCACCGTGCAAGACAACAAAGCTATCGCTGAGGCGGAGCACCTGGTCGGCAAGCACGTAGATGCCACTGTACACCTTGAGAAAGGGGAACGGCAACTGGAAAAAATAGAAAAACGTGCCAAGGTGGAAGACCAGAAAGCTAGCGGCGCCATCGAATCAATAAATGGCGGCATGGCCAGAATCGGCGGGCGTGATTTCAAAATTACCGCCACCACTGAGCTTGATGGTGGACTCGTCGCCGGCGCCAATGCTCGTGTGGAATTCATCACACTACCTGACGGAACCATGATAGCCACCGAAATTCAAACAGATAAACAAGTAAAGATAGGCCATGGAGGAATCGACTCAATTAAAGACAATAAGGTGGTTATCGGGGGTCAGGCTTTCCACATGGACGACACCACACGACACCAGGGTGCACTCGCTGAGGGTGAGGCAGCCCACGTTGAATTCGTTGACAACAATGGAGTCAAACATATCACTGAAATCGAACCTCAAAAAGAGGATAACCATTTCACCGGTACTATCCAGGCAATGGGCACGAATACCATAACGGTAGACGGGCGTACTTTCAAATTGAACGCCGCCACCATACTCGATAACGGACTGGCCGTGGGTGGGCCGGTAAGACTAGAGTTTATCACGATGGCCGATGGCCAGGTGGTAGCGACCGAGGTCGAGACCGCACAGGGCGAGGTTGAGATTCAGAACGAAAACGAACAGGAACATGGACCGGAGAATGAGGCGGGAGATGACAAGGGGGGTGGCAGTGGTGGTGGTAGCGGTAAGTAAAGGCTAAAACAAAACAAGACCTGTATACTCTAGAGAGCTAACATGAAGAAAACCCGTCTATTCTGCGGGACAATGCTTCTGGTGATGGTGATGGTGATGGTGCTAATGGCGCTCGCTTCGTGCGCCAGGGCATCATCGCCATTACCAATACCTGCTTCACCATCGACCCAGCCACTAGAACCAGCACCGACCAATGGCCCGGCAGTTACCATTAACCTGACCGCAAAGAACCTCCTTTTTGACAAAAAGACCATCTCCGTTCCGGCTGGAGCCAGGGTTACACTGAATTTAACCAATAATGAGTCTTTCGTCTCCCATAATTTCGCTCTCTATGAAACGTCAGCAACCCTGAACGTGATTTATAAGGGCGCTTTTGTCAGCGGTGGCAAAAGCCAGGACTTTGAATTTTCTGCACCATCGACTCCGGGTACCTATTATTTCCGCTGTGATATCCACTCCATAACAATGTCCGGTGACTTTATTGTCACGGAGCCGGAATAACAATTAGGGAGAAGGAAATGTGGCAGTTTGAAACTCGCCTTTCTGAAGTAATTCAGCGCACGCCAGCCATCAAGACATTCAGGTTTTATACCAATGACAGAAATGTGCGCTATCAGGCTGGGCAGTACTTCTTTGTCACCATCAGGATTGGCAACAGTGAAGCGGTCCACCACTTCACCATCTCCAGTTCCCCTACTGAGAAAGGCTACCTGGACTTCACCAAGCGTATCACGGCCAGCGAGTATTCCGTGGCGCTGGATGCGATGAAACCGGGCGATTGGGTCCGCCTGCGCGGCGCCGAGGGCGATTTCATATTGCCCCGAAAACCAGGCAAGCTGGCATTCATCAGTGGCGGTATCGGCATCACGCCGCTGAGAAGCATGCTCCAGTATATTTGCGACCTCAAACTGGACTACGATGTAGTTCTCATTTACGGTAACAATAACTGGGAAGATATCGCCTTCCGCGAGGAGCTTAACGGGATGGCCGCCGCCCGTCCTAATATCCGGGTCGAGTATGTCCTTTCCGGGCCTGACTTTCCACTCGGCTGGAAGGGAAAGAGGGGCTTTATCAGCAAAGAGATAGTTACTGAACTTATTCCCGACTATAAGGAGAGGATTTTCTATACCTCCGGACCAATGAAAATGGTCTTTTCCCTAGAGGAACAACTGAAAAGCCTCAAGATACCGACCAAGCAAATTAAGCGGGACTATTTCCCCGGCTATGACTAGGCTAAATTTAAGCCCCTACTGCCAATCAGATTGCCCGATATAATGCCCGGCACGGCACTAAAACCAGCCAAACAGGTTACATTTTCATAACATTGCGCTTTGAATGCCAGAAATACGTATTCTTACGGATATTTGTCTCAACAGATTTATCATAATATTTCAACTATGAAACGTAAAAAAGGCACCGAAAAGTCGCCATTGCTAAACAAGGCGCGAAACGGAACAAGCGGAGCCGAGGTGACAAAGAACATGAAACCTAGTAATATGCGAAGTGTCATGAAGAAGCTAATCATTACTTCCGTCAGCCTGCTTGCAGTAATACTGACCGCCGTGGCAGCCCTGGCGGCAACAGAAGAAGGAGCGCAAGACATCACGACTACTTATCACTATGATGCCGAAACAGAGACCTGGCTCAAGGACGTGTCCACGGTCAGCCTACCGGATAACCCGGATGGCACAAAGCCCAAAGGGAGCAACACCGTCATCATCCGTCTCAGCGAGAATAACCCCGTGAAACAGATTGTTGTCATTGACGGACTGGTCCTTGGCGGTAATGAGCCCAGACTGGAGATTGCCGGACATGATACCGGAGGCTCAGGCGAACTCCACATCGGTACTCTACTCTTTAAAAAAGTGGATGCCGATAGATTAGAGTTCCACGATACCGACGCTGTCGATGTGCAGATGCAAAATGTAGTGGCACAGGACAACGAACTGGACATGGATGTCAATATCGTCAACGTGGTACGCACCGGACGGGGTGGCGCCAGCAGCCTGTTCATAGGCGCAACACGAGCGGCATTCGAGGACTTTCTGACCTCACCAGGGATTCCAAGTATCGACTCCATACCGGACAACTTCATTACAGCCAAAGAGACGGGAGTCCGTGTCGACCGTATCCGCATCCTGGGTCCCTCCAGCGGTGACGCATTTGTCGAACGCATAATTTTCCTGCACTCCAGCATCTTCGGCAAGATTGAAGTCAAGGACGCAAAGATACAGGAAATTGTACTCAAGGATGTAACACTTGACGATTCTACTCCATAGAATCAAGCAGAATGGTATCCCACCAGGTTCTACGGAACCGGAGGCAAAAGCGATGACTAAGTTAGCGAAGGCAGCCTTGTTTATCTGTGCCCTAGCTCTACTTGGCTTGATACCGGCGGTCAAGCTATTATCGACAACGCCGGCGCCTGAACAGCCCTCACTAGGAACATTGCCTACACCCACTCTGACCGTCGTCACACCATCAGCAACTATTCCCGCCGGCACTGTTAACGTGTCTGTAGCAGTAACCAATTTCACTCTGACATTACCTGGCGGCATCAATGTTCCGGGACAAGGTCACCTCCACTATTATCTCGATGTCGTAATTCCGACTACGCCAGGGCTGCCGGCGGTGACCCCGGTTGGTACCTATCAGGCGACTCCTGGAACCACAGCCGTCTGGAACAATGTACTACCGGGTCAACATACTTTTGGCGCTCAGCTGGTGAACAATGACCACACACCACTAAGCCCGCCCGTGACGGCTACGGTAACCGTGAATGTTGTGCCGGGGCCGTAAGACAGGATACACGAACTACCAACTTTGAACCAGGACTCATCAGCGACCCCTAGCCGTGACTGTAACCTGTCCAATCATATCAGGGTGGAACTGACAGGTAATTTTGAACGTTCCCGGAGTATCGAATGTCCGCGAATAGTTCTGCCCCGGGTTGATTGCCCCGCTATCCCAAGCCTCGGTAGTAGCCGTGTGAGGCTCGATGTCATCGTTGACCCAGGTCACTCTGTCACCAACCTTAATGCTGACCTCTCGTGGCGTGAAGGCAAAGTCTTTCATGCTTACCTCCACCTCAGCACCCCGGCTACAGCCAGCAAGGGTCATTCCCATTATCAGCAGTGCTACAACAAGAGCTTTTATCACCATAATTACCCTCCGTTACGATAATCGTGACCTGAAAAGTAAGGCCTTTACCTTATAGCCTACAGTAAATCTCTCAAAGCGACAATTCGTAGTTTTACTCAATTTTGGCGGTCAGTTCATTACGTCGTCATTTTCCGGAAGCAAAATTACGTAGGTTTACGGATGTCGGCATAGCAACAATGGCGATAATATAAAGAGTATCACTCATAAATCGGGCAATTATCATAGAATTGGGATTAGGCCAACTTCATCCCCGGCTGGGGAACGGGAACATGGTGGAAATGGTTGGCTAATCTATTATTTTGTAATTGCTGGTATCTGGCTTATCCAATCAATAACCTTTATCCGCAGGTTAATCAATCGGACACACTAACAAACTAGAGTCCGAGCGAGTTAATAAGTTAAAACTACAATAAATGAAAAGGAGAAACAGATGATGAAGGGAACGATATTCAAAGCACTAACATCGTTTGCCCTCCTGCTGATTGCCGGGCTGCTGTTATTAACAGCCTGCGCCGGACAGGTCTCGACCCAAGACATCCGCGGCTTGCTGCAAGCCATGGAAGGAAAGGAGATGGTCATTACGCTCGATGACGGCAGTACTGTCCGCATTACCGTACAGAATGACCAATCGGCCTCCGCCGCTCAACAAATGGTCGGGCAGCAGGTGAACGTCAAAGTAACTATCAGTGCCAATGAACGCCGCCTCGACAAGATTCAGCGAGTAGGTGAAGACCAGCATTTCACTGGCATAATCCAGTCTATGGGTGCGGATAACTGGACTATCGCCGGTAAGACCTTCAAGGTGAATAACAATACCAAGCTCGAGGGTGGGCTGGCAATAGGCGTCACCGCACGGGTCGAGTTTGTCACCCTGCCCGACGGTTCGATGCTGGCCACCGAGATTGAGACCGACGAAGCCGATGCCGAAAAGTTCAAGGGCATCGTCCAATCTACCGGCGCCGACGCCTGGGTTATCGGCGGACAAACTTTCAAGGTAAACACTGCCACCCGCATCGACCCGGGCCTGGCCATTGGAGCACCGGTACGGGTGCAGTTCATTATCAAGCCTGACGGCTCTCTAATGGCCATTAAGATCGAGAGCGACCAGCCACTGAACCACTTCGCCGGTATGATACAGGCGATGGGCACGGATAACTGGACTATCGGCGGTAAGACCTTCAAGATAAATACGGCCACGAAACTCGATGATGGGCTGGCCGTAGGCGTTAAAGTCCGGGTCGAGTTTATCACTCTATCCGATGGGTCAATGCTCGCCACCGAGATTCAGACCGACGAAGCTGAAGACCGCTTCAGCGGCACGGTAAGCCAGACCGGCGCTAATGCCTGGGTGGTCGATGGCAGTACCTTCACCGTGACCGCAATGACAAGAATAGACCCGGGCATCACCGCAGGCTCTAGGGTCAAAGTCCGCTTCAACACGCTGGCTAATGGTTCGATGGTGGCCAGCAGAATCCAGGTAGATAAAAGCGGTCCGGGCAACCAGAATGAATTCCTGGGGACGGTTCAATCCATTAGTGCTGACAAATGGGTAATAAGCGGCCGAACTTTTACCGTGAACGCAGCCACAAGAATCGACTCCGGAATCTCCGCAAACTCAACAGTCAGGGTTAGATTTAACACGCTGGCTAACGGCTCGATGCTAGGCATCAGGATTGAAGCTGACAGAAGAGGCAGTAGTTCCGGGCAATCTGAACAGAAACAAAACCAGGAAGGCACGAAATTCACCGGTAAGATTGAATCCATAGCTGGCGGCAAATGGGTTATCGGCGGCAAGACCTTCAATATCGATAACTCCACCAGACTGGATAGTAACCTGGCTGTCGGGACGGAAGTAAGAGTGGAGTTCCGCACTCAACCTGACGGCTCTTTCCTGGCTATAAGAATTGAAATAGCCAAATAAATTCTGAGGGGGGACCAAATAGCTTAATTTAAGGCGTTAGGAGACATTCGGCTGCTTAACATGAATTATGAGACCGAACAAATTAAGGAGGTATGCCAATGACTAAGACAATAGCCCATTACCTTAAAATCCTACTACCACTCGTCCTGGCGCTCACTTTGATTATCAGTGGCTGCGCCAAAGCCCCATCCGCTCCCCCATCGGCGCCACCGACCGCGCCAACAACACCGGCACCACCGAGCACGCCAACGACACCGGTGCTGCCGCCAACACTCAAGATTATCCAGCCCGCAGCCGGGGCGACTCTGTCACCGGGTAGCATTCACGTTATGGTAGAGATTGGCAATTTCAAGCTGGTGCCACCAGGCGGAACCCCTGCCGCCGGTGAAGGCCATCTCCATTTCTACAAGGATGTCGATATCCCGACCACCCCGGGACAGCCAACCTTCTCCGCTCCCGGAACCTATAAAGCTACCCCCAACACCACAGCCACCTGGGATAACGTAGCTCCCGGCACCCATACCTTCGGCGTGCAGCTGGTCAACAATAACCACACTCCCTTAAGCCCACCGGTTACCGCCAAGGTCACGGTTACCGTTACTGCCCCGGCGACAACCCCGGCCCCCACCACTCCCAGTGTCAAAATTACTCAGCCGGCAAACGGGTCAAATCTGCCAGCGGGCAACATTCAGGTTACTGCTGTGGTAAGCAACTTCGAGATAGTGCCGCCGGGTGGCGCTAATGCCCCAGGCAAGGGCCACCTCCACTTCTATATGGATGTCAATGTCCCGACCACACCCGGGCAACCAGCGGTAACAGCCGCTGGAACCTATAAAGCCACACCTAACACCACGGTAACCTGGGAAAATGTGGCGGCCGGTTCCCATGTCTTACATGTGCAGCTGGTCAATAGTGACCACACTCCTTTAAGCCCACCGGTTACCGCCCAGGTCACGGTTAACGTCACCGCTCCGGTCACAACCCCACCCCCGACAACTCCCAGTGTCAAAATTATTCAGCCCGCAGTCGGCGCGACTGTGCCAGCGGGCAGCGTTCAGATTTCTGTCGAGGTAACCAATTTCGAGCTGGTGGCGCCGGGTGGCGCCAATGCTCCGGGCAAAGGCCATCTCCATTACTACATGGATGTGGATATCCCGACCGCGGCTGGACAGCCGACATTCACAGCCGCTGGAACCTATAAAGCCAGTCCTAACACCACGGTAACCTGGGACAATGTGACTCCTGGCACCCACACTTTCGGGGTGCAACTGGTCAATAGTAACCACACTCCTTTGGACCCGCCGGTAATCGTGCAGATAATAGTAACGGTTACGGTAGGCGGAAGTACCCCAACACCACCCGATACCGGTGGTGGCAGCTATGGCTATTGAGGAGGTTGACACTGACATAGTATCAGAGACAAAATAGTATCGTTCGCTATACTGCCAAGAAGAACGCCATGGAGAACGATAGAGTTGATGATGCCCTGGTGAATGTGACACCGATTCGACTAGGAACAGTGTCAGCGGTCTTCAGGCAAAACCCGGGAACCGGGATTTATCCCGCCGACCGGATACAAAAAGGATTAGCGCTTGCCCTCCAAAATACCGAACTGGTTGAGGAGGGCATCGGCTTTGGTGTGCCCTTGCTCAAACTCGGGCACAAGACAATATTTCCGGGACGCAGCCACGTAGTTGAGCAAAAACCAGGGACAATGATAAAAATCAATTATCATCTCAACCTGGTACAGAGAATGCGCCTGAGAAATGACAAAATAGCCAGCTTCAGTCTGCTCTACCCGGCACAGGAGTGGTTCTCCAAATTACACCGGAAATTACCACCGCTGAGAGGCTTTATTTCTCAATCCGGACGCATTCTGAGGAGGACTGCGGGACTCAAAACAGCATTTGAGGAAATTGAAACCGTGGCTACGGTAGTGGTTACCTACTCTCTCGATGGCAAAGAGGATACCATCGTCTTCAGCGCCGACCTGAGCGCGTTACCTGATAAGAAGAACATGGAGATTATTATGGCTAATGAGCAGGGCGCCAGTCATTTTGACGTCTACCGTGACTCGGCCGGGATTACCCGTACTGGAAAGGAGATTGGCAGTTGGCAGGTAGTCATGGCTGACCATGCTTTCTTTACCGACCCTCACCACGGGATAACATTTTCTCTAGCTACAACTGCCGGTGCCAAGCTTTTTCGGGGTAGAGAGGTAGTCCCCGAACAGCTCGCCTGGGCGGGGCTAGACTATGTGCTGTCCACCCATCCACACCACTTTACCTACGAAATTCTAGTAAACAGGATTTAGTAGCCATGACCAGAAGATTTCTCGCTGGACTATTTTTGGCGGCGTTGATTGCCGCACTTTCATGGCTGGCGCTTACCCCCGTTAATAAACCGCCACCTGTCACCGGTATCTCCGCCGTCTCCGGTAGCCCTGTCATTATCGGCAGCCAAGAGAATATCAAGCTGCTTACCCCCAAGGGGGGATTCAATATCGTGACCAAGATAGATACCGGCGCCGACCTTACGTCAATCGACAATACTCTTGCCCGCTCGCTCGGACTGGAGCCAACCGGTAAGACAACGATAATAATTACCGAAGAGCGCAGAGAAGTAAGGAATACAACCAAACTCACCTTCATTATGGCAAATCGCCAGATTACCACTACGGCTACTTTAGCCGACCGCACCGGTTTCTCTACCAGTATGATTATCGGCAAGAAAGACTTGGCCGGTTTCCTGGTCGATGCCTCCCGGGAGTTTCTGACTAAACCGGAGACACCATCTGACTTACCATTGCCTAACTCCTCTAACACCGGGATATTCGGTGGGGATAGCGAACCGGGGCTGGCCAGGGTACTGATTGTCATCCCCATTATGGGTACGGTCATCGTACTGGTGCGGCTTCTGGTCGGTATCCGCACCTTCGGCATCTTTGCGCCGGTAGTGGTTGCCCTGTCACTGCTCGACCTGAACATACTGCCCGGCATTCTCATCTATGCCCTCCTTGTAACCACTGGCATCGGGACCAAACTGTTAATCCTGAACCGGTTGAAACTGCCGACTATTGCCGAGCTTTCATTTATCATTTTTGTGCTCGTGCTGGTGTTATTCGGCGTCTCTGCATTACCGTTTGATTTTATTCCCTCCTTAGGTGATGTGTTTTTTCGCCTGGTCATTACAACCTTCATCATCGAACAGTCTTCGAGAGTAGCCGAGGAACACCGGATTATCGATGTGTTACCCATGCTGGTAGCTACCTTCGCCACGGCTATCGGCCTTGCCTACTATGGTGCTTTCCTTCTTGAGCAGCCGGCTGCCGTTCTCTGGGGATTTTTCGCGGTTTCGGTATTTGGCATTATAATCACTGGCAACTATCTGGGGCTACGTCTTACGGAACTAATTAGATTTAAATTTCTGAGAAAAAGCCATGTTCACAAATAAGCAATTCTTTTCCGAACGGCCCCTGGGTATGAACCTGAGAAACTACCTGATAAGAACGCTTAACCCCCCGGATACCCTGCGATTGGCTAAAGATAAGACTGCATTCAAGCTCCTTCTTGAAGCTAACGGCATTGCCACCCCGCACACTTATCACGTCATCCATGATTTTACGGATATGAAACTTATCTTATCCTTTCCCGATGAATTCGTGGTCAAACCAAACAGCGGTTTCGGCGGTAACGGAATAGTCCTTCTGCAAAAGGAGGGGGACTTTTTTGTCAATCCCGCGGGCGAACAGTTTTCTGCTGCCGAGGTGCAATTTCATATCAGAAAAATTCTGGACGGCGAGTTTTCCGGATATATAGAAAACGACCGGGCAATCATCGAAGAACGCATCTATCCTTCGCCAAATCTGCGTTTTAAGGGTTCAATCGGGCTTCCCGATATTCGTATTATCTGTGACCACTCCGAACCGACGATGGCGATGTTACGCTACCCTACACTGGAGTCCAAAGGGCGGGCAAACCTGAGCCGTGGCGCTCTGGGTATGGGTCTTGACCTGGAGACCGGCCGTATCACCCATATCTACTCCAAGCGGGAGATAAAAGAGCTCACTGCCGACGAGATGGGAGTACCGCGAGGTTTTATCACGCCCAAGTGGAATGAAATGAAAGAGATTGCTCGGCGCTGTGCCCGGCTAGCCCAAATCGAACTCTGCGGCGTCGATATCATCCTGGACACCGGAGACACTGTCATGGTGCTGGAAATAAACGGCCGCCCCGGACTGGAAATACAGAATGTCAACGAGTCTTCCCTGTTAGGGCTGATAAAATCCTTGATGACCAGACCGGCCACTGCGGCTGACGGTATTACAGCAGCCGAAGAAAGGCAAGCGTAGTTATCCAATAAACAGGAAGGGGACTCTTGTGAGAGTCCCCTTTTTCAGGCATTCAAGTAACCAAGCTAATCACTGAGTTAATCAAGCAGGCGAATTCTGGTAGCGATTAGCTTCTTGTCCATTCGGACCGCCTCTACTCTGACAGTATCTCCGACCATTAAGCCCTCATCGAGCACGGTATCAGCATTAGTGATGAACGTCGTCCCCTCGACCTTCACCTTGTAATTAGCCAGGTCGAGCGTGTAGATTATGCCGCCCTCGAATTTTACCGTATCCGCGGCTTCCGCCAGGACGGTAATCTTGGTAGCCAGCAGCATGCCATGATGCCGGACTGCTTCGACGTCAACGATGGAATACGCAACCAGCATGCCGTTGTTCTCATCAATCACGGTGTCACCGGTGATGATGAACTTCGTCCAGTCGACTAATATCTTACCCGTTCCATCCTCCATCAGAGATACTTTGTTAACTACCCCGCTCTCAAACTTGAGTGTTGCCAAATCGCCGAGACCGGAAGCAGAAGTTGTATAAGGCAGACCGAAGGTGAGTACCAGAAGCCCTACTAGAGCAATAACCGCAAATAACTTTGTAGCGTTCATCGTACCCTCCTTTCAATCTGTTTTTCCGTTTATCAGGTAATTTTAGCAGCAGCCTGCACAAAGAAAAATGACTTTTGTCATATAGAAGCACCGTTTCGGGTTCTACTTAATCCTGGTTGTTCATTAAACCTCACCACCCTTA